>CBINIO010000011.1:0-21909 GCA_966250725.1 uncultured Chitinophaga sp. | reverse complement strand
AGCGGCAGGAAGCAGCCGGTAGGCGTTTACAACTACGCGTTGAGGGCAACGCTGCAGGACGGCACCACCGTACAGAAACGAGGCACCATCACCATCGTCAGATAACAGGCAAGCAAACACAAAAAACCGCCGGAGTGAAGCATCAACGCTTCATTCCGGCTAACTCAAACACAAAAAATATGTTCCTATGAAGAATAAAATATTAATTACTGTGACGATCCTTTGCGCGATGCTCGCCAATAAGGCAAGCGCGCAGGTTGACCCGCACTTCTCCCAGTATTATGCTTATCCTTTATGGCTGAACCCTGCGCTCGCGGGCATAATAGACGGCGATTACCGGTTAACGGGCAACTACCGCAACCAATGGGCGAATTTCGGCAACCCTTATTCGACCGCCGGCGTTTCGTTCGACGCGCCTACCAAAAAAAATCTCGGCCTCGGCGTTACGGCGCTGAATATGTCCGCCGGGGACGCAGGCTACAATTATTTCAACGCCATGGCCACCGTTTCCTACAACGGTGTAAAAATGGGCAGGAACGGAACCACGCAGCTCGTAGCGGGCATCCAGGCGGGTGTTATCAACCGCAGGGTGGACCAGAGCAAATTCCAGCTGGGCAGCCAGTATAACCCCGTGATGGGCTTCGACCCGAGCATTCCTTCAGGCGAGACGCTGAGGGCCACTTCATCCACTGTTTTTGACGCCAATGCCGGCCTTCTCCTGTTTGACGGAAACCCCAATCACCGCTTCAACCCATTCATCGGCGTAGCGGGCGCCCACCTTACGCAACCTGAAGATCCGTTTGTGGCGGAAGACAAGGAAAGCAGCAAGCTGCCCATGCGCTACACGGTACACGGCGGTTCACGCATACGCCTTTCCGATATGGTGGGCATCACGCCGCACGGCCTTTACATGCGCCAGGGTAACGCCGAAGAGATCGTGGCGGGCGTATACTCGCAGATCAGGGTGAACCTGGAATTCGACCTGCTGCTGGGCGCCAATTACCGCATCAACGACGCGGTATCGCCCTTCGCAGGTTTTCATTACAAGAACTTTACCCTTGGCCTCAGCTACGATGCCAATACCTCCAACCTGCGCAGGCTTACCAAAGGCAGCAACGCATTCGAGGTATCGCTGTCTTTCATCGGCCGCAAACGCAGGATCATGCAGCCCGAATATTTTATTTGCCCGAGGTTATAACCGCCCGCTCACAACAAACGACGCACCTTATGAAAAGAATTACACTCATATGCATATTGGCGCTGGCAGGGCTTTTCGGCCCGCTGCACGCACAATACATACAGGATTACAAACGCACGGCCGACGTTTACTTTGAGCAGAAAGACTTTTATTCCGCCGCGCAATACTACAGCAAGGCGCTGGGCACCTTTTCCATAAAGCCCGGCGGTTACAGGCCTTACCAGCTGGATAAAGACGGAGAGAAAAAACAGAAAAAGCTCAAGGATTACGAACAGGTAGTGTACCGCCTCGCCGAATCGTACCGCATGTACCGCGATTTCGGGAATGCCGCGAAGTATTACGAAGAAGCCACCAACTTCGACCCGGTGCAGTTCCCGCTCGCGCGTTACTGGTTCGCGGTCTGCATCAGGGCCAACGCCAAAACGGCGGCCGATTACGAAAAAGCGCTGGCGCAATTCAAACAGTTCAAAAGCGGGTACAAAAAATTTGACGACCCGGCAAAAAATACCGATCTCGAAATAAAGAACTGCGAATTCGCCATCGAGGAAATGAAATATCCCCCGCGTTTCGAAGTAGCGAAGGTAACCGGCAACATCAACCAGGGCGGCGCCAACTATGCGCCCGTGCCGGTGAACGAAAGCACTTTTTATTTCACTTCCTCCCGCCCCGATTCCACGCTGATCGATAAAAAATCGAATCCCTTTGTGAACATGCTGTATGTGGCGACAGGGGACGAAGATAATTTCACCAGCAAAGAAAAGGTGCCTATTCCCATGGATAAAGGCGTTGAGCAGGGCGTAGCATCGATTTCGCCCGACGGCAACACGATGTACGTGACCCGCTGGACGGTGAGCGAAGGGAAGAAAAAATCGGCCATCTACCGCAGCACGCGCGCCGGCAACAGCTGGTCGGAACCGCAGCTGCTGTTCAAGGAAGCGGCGTACAGCGACAAGGAGCCGTTTATTACGCCCGACGGGAAATACCTGCTCTTTTCGTCCGACCGGCCGGGCAGCGCCGGCAAATTCGACCTGTGGGTATGCGCCGTTAACGGCGGCAGTCTCAGCGAACCGAGCAACATGGGCAAAACCCTCAACTCCCCCGGCGACGAAAGCGCGCCTTTTTACGATCCGGCGAAACAGGTGCTGATATTCAGTTCCAACGGGCGCGTGGGTTTTGGCGGTATGGACTTTTTTATGAGCAAAGGCGATTTCAGCAGCGCATGGTCCGCCCCGGAAAACCTCGGCTACCCGCTCAACTCCGCGAAGGACGACCAATATTACGCCGGGCTTACACCGGCAACGGCCACACGAAAAGGTTTCATCAGCTCCGACCGCGAGTCCATCTGCTGTCTCGAGATTTTCGCATTTAAAAGAAAGGTGAAAATGGCGGGCGGCATGGTGCTGGACTGCGAGACCAATAAACCGCTGCAGGGCGCGAAGATCACGCTGCTGGACAGCGATCAGAAAACCGTGGACATCCAGCATTCCGGCGTAGCGGGCAATTACATGTTCGAAGTGGAAATGAATACGAAGTACCGCGTGATGATCGAGAAAGACAATTATTTCTCGAAGAACTACGCGTTCGATACGGAACAGCTGTCGCTGGTGGATTCCATGATGAACCCCACCGTGTGCCTGAAACGTTTCGAGATCGACAAGCCGATCGTGATCAACGACATCTTCTACGATTACAACAAAGCCTCCCTGCGCCCCGAATCAAAACGGGTGCTGGACAGCCTGTATTACCTCCTGCTTGACAACCCGAAAATGGTGATCGAGCTGGGTGCGCATACGGACAGCAAAGGCACGGACGCCTACAACCTCAAGCTTTCCAACGCCAGGGCCAAATCCTGCGTGGACTACCTGGTGGGCAAGGGCATCCCGACGGACAGGGTGGTCAGCAAAGGTTACGGCGAAACAAGACCGGTGGCGCCCAATACGCTGCCCAACGGCAAAGACAATCCTGAAGGCCGCCAGCTCAACCGGCGAACGGAATTCAAGGTGCTCAGGAATTAATGCAAAAGCAGAAAGATGTTCTTACCGGGAATTCTTTCCCACGATGAACCATATCCTATTCATATACAATCTGCAGCCGGGCGCGCCCGGCTGCACTGTTTTTATACGGGCATAAAAAAAGCTGCCCCGCTAAAATATAACAGGACAGCCCGATCCATCTATCAACTAAAAAGTATAAGCAAACTAAAGGGAAGATCATGACCCGGGAACAGCCGCATCAAAGTTTCAACGCCGCTGTTCCGCCGGGACATGTAATTGAAATCCAGGCATGGTTTCCGTTCAATAATATTGGATTTCTTTGTTTCCGGTTGTGATACAGCCCTTAAAACGGGGAAGACCGTTAAATGTTACAGCGCAGATCAAAAATATTTGTGAATTTTTCCGGCTGCCCCTTTTTTCCCCTGACAACATTCATTCGTCAGCCGCCCCTGCCTGACGATCTTGTTTCGTAAAATACCGCGGGGCCGCACCAACTATTCGTTTACCTTTGTAGCCTTCAATTGATCGCATATGAAATTCTAACCGTGCTGCCGGCCCTCACTTGATAAATTCCGCGTTTCGCCGAAACGCCGTTCCACCTCATTTATTATTACTGTAAACATTCAATCATGGCGCACGTAATGTCGCGTACAACAAAATTTTTCACGCTTATAAAAGAAGCCCTGAAAGGGGAAGAGCGCGTATATACCGAAGGCAGCATCAACCGGGCGCTCATTTTGCTGGCGATACCGATGGTGCTGGAAATGAGCATGGAATCGCTCTTTGCGCTGGTAGACGCGTATTTTGTAGGGCATCTCGGCAAGGCGGCCATCGCTACGGTAGGGCTGACGGAATCCGTGCTCAGCCTGATTTATTCGATAGCGTTCGGCATCAGCATGGCCGCCACCGCGCTGGTGGCGCGCCGCATCGGCGAAAAAGACCCGGAAGGCGCGTCGAAGGGCGCGGTGCAGGCTTTGTATATCGCGCTGGGATTTTCTTTGGTGGTGAGCATCGCGGGGCTGATCTGGTCGCGGGAAATATTGCTGCTGATGGGTGCCGACGCGGCAATGACCGAATACGGTCACGGCTACACGAAAATTGCCCTGGGCGGCAATATGGTGATCGTGCTCCTTTTCATCATCAACGGCATCTTCCGCGGGGCGGGCGATGCGAGCATCGCCATGAAAAGCCTGATGCTTGCCAACGGGCTCAATATTATCCTTTGCCCGCTGCTGATTCGCGGCTGGGGGCCGGTGCCGGCATTGGGACTGGAAGGCGCGGCCATTGCCACGATGATCGGGCGCGGCACCGGCGTGATATACCAGCTGTATTACCTGCTGGGCGGCAAAAAAACGGTGACGGTAAGCTGGCGGCACCTGCTTCCCAGGATGACGCTGATCGCGCAGATGCTGAAGCTGGCCGCAGGCGGGGCTTTACAGATGCTGATCGCTTCCGCGAGCTGGATCTTCCTGATGCGGATCATTTCGCAGTTCGGGGAAGACGCGATGGCCGGGTATACTTACACCATCCGCATCATCGTGTTCGCCATACTGCCGGCCTGGGGGCTGGCGAACGCCGCGGCCACGCTGGTGGGGCAGAACCTGGGCGCGGGAGAACCGGTGCGGGCGGAGAAAAGCGTGTGGAAAGCCGCATATCTCAACATGATCTTCCTCGGCAGCATTTCCGTCATATTTATGGTGTTTGCGCCCGCCATCCTCCGCGTGTTCTCGCAGGACGCGGCCGTGCTGGCTTACGGCGTGGAAGGTTTACGCCTCATCAGCATCGGCTATGTATTTTATGCCTTCGGCATGGTGATGGCGCAATCGTTTAACGGCGCCGGCGACACGAAAACGCCCACTTACATCAATCTCGTAGGTTTCTGGGCATTGCAGATACCGCTGGCCTACCTGCTGGCCGATGTGCTCAAATGGGGCGCCACGGGCGTATTCTGGGCCATCGTGGTGGCGGAATCGTCCATAGCGGTGATCGCGATCGTGATATTCCGGCGCGGAAACTGGAAGAAAGTAAAGGTTTAGTAGCGAATTTGTTACATTTGCTGCGTTTTTAAACCTCTAATCCTTTCTATACAATGTCTCTTACCGTAGTGGGCACCATGGCATTCGACGATATCGAAACGCCTTTTGGAAAATCAGACAAGATCGTAGGCGGTTCCGCCTCATATATTGCATGGGCTGCGTCCAACTTTGTGCAGCCTGTAAACCAGGTGTCCGTTATCGGGGGCGACTTTCCGCAGGATGAGCTGACCGCTCTCACCAACCGTGGCGTTTCGATGGACGGGGTGCAGGTAAAAAAAGACGAAAAATCTTTTTACTGGGCCGGCCGTTATCACCTGGACATGAACTCCCGCGATACGCTGGCGACGGAACTCAATGTGCTGGCCGATTTTCAGCCGGTGATACCGCCGTCGTACCAGGGCAGCGAATTCCTGATCCTCGGCAACCTTACCCCGCAGGTGCAGATGAGCGTGATCAGCCAGATGAACCCGCGCCCCAGGCTGATCGTAATGGATACGATGAATTTCTGGATGGACGTGGCGCTGGAAGACCTGCTCAAAACCCTCCAAATGGTGGACGTGCTGATGGTGAACGACAGTGAAGCCCGCCAGCTTACCGGTGAATATTCCATCGTGAAGGCGGCGAAAAAGATACTGACCATGGGGCCGAAATACCTGGTCATCAAAAAAGGCGAGCACGGCGCGCTGCTGTTCCATGAAAATCATGTATTCTTCGCACCCGCCCTGCCGCTGGACGAATTTTTCGATCCCACCGGCGCCGGCGATACTTTTGCGGGCGGCTTTGTGGGCCACCTCGCCAAAACGAAGGACATTTCTTTCGAGAACATGAAAACCGCGATCATCGTCGGTTCCGCGATGGCTTCTTTTTGCGTGGAAAAATTCGGCGCACAGAAGCTGCGGGAGATCACGAAGGAAGATATCAGCGCGAGACTGCAGCAATTCGTTCAGCTGGTGAACTTCGATATTGACCTGGTGTAGACGTTACATCAGCTTCTTTATATGGAAAGAGCGTGCATCATTGCACGCTCTTTTTGTTTAAAAAGTATTTAAGAACCATTTCCCGGGATATGTAGCGGGATCAAGTGCTTCCCAGGATTGGTATTTCCCGGCAAGAAAGCGTTTAAAAACTTCTACCGGTAAATTTCATTCAAAATCTTCGCCAGCCTCAACCCTCCTTTCAGCAGCTGGTCGTTCAGGTCTTTCACGAACACATAATTATAACGGTAACTCAGCCTGGCGCCGGAAGGCGAGCCGTCGTACACCTTGTCGGACAATACATGCGACTGGTACATCCAGTCGGGGATGCCGCCGGCCTGCATCGCCTTTACGTCCGCGGACTTTACGACGCGGGTGAGGATGTTCGTGTATTCGGTATAGCTGTACTGCTGGAAGTCCACGAGGTATTCGTCCCAAACTTTGTGCAGGTTGGTGGGGCGCTCGAACCAGCTGAGCTGGATCTTGTTGCCGCCCATGTCCTCATCGCGGCCCACATGCAGCGGCTGGTGCATATCGCCGATCATATGCACGAGGAACGACAGCGCGAAACGTTTACGCTCCAGCGTGGTCGTGGACGATTTGAGTTCGGCGATCATCGCGAGCGTTTGGCTGTAGAGATTTTCGCCTTTTGCTTCGGCAAGGAGCCGGTCAAATTCCCGGCGGGAAATGTGCCCCGGGAAATCGAGGTAATGCCAGCTGGAAGTATGCCGGTATTGCCCGGTGGTGTCCGACTTGATAAAGTCCGGCCAGTTGGCGATCATCGCCAGGCTTTCGTTGCCGATGATCCTGCCGATGCCCTGCCGGGCTTTGGCGGTAAGGTAAAGAGACGCGATCTCTGCGGTCACTCTGTGTCCTGTGGGGCCCCAGGCCTGTGTGCGGATGCTGCCGGCCAGCAGCAGGGCCGCCAGCGCCAGGCCGAAAAAGTGTTTCGTCATGTAAACAGGTTTGTCGAAATTTGTACCCTAATTTCGGACGGAAAATCTGAATTGCGAACAGAAAACTTTAACAAGTTCTTTCCCCCGTAAAATCCGAAATTCGTTCTCCCGGAAACAAAATCAGTAATTATGCCCTTTAAGCTCCAGGCACCATATAAACCCGCCGGCGATCAGCCCTCAGCCATCCAGCAGCTAACGGAAGGCCTGCAGGACGGAGAGCTGGCCCAGACCCTGCTGGGCGTTACCGGCTCGGGTAAGACCTTCACCATCGCCAACGTGATCCAGAACACGCAAAAACCCACGCTGGTGCTTACGCATAACAAAACCCTCGTGGCGCAGCTGTACGGCGAGTTCCGGCAGTTTTTCCCGGAAAACGCGGTGGAATATTTTGTAAGCTATTACGATTATTACCAGCCGGAAGCCTACATGCCGGTAAGCGATACGTATATCGAAAAAGATCTCGCCATCAACGAAGAGCTGGACAAGCTCCGGCTGAGAGCCACGTCCAGCCTGCTTTCCGGCCGGCGCGACATTATCGTGGTAGCCAGCGTGTCCTGCATTTACGGTATGGGCAACCCCACCGATTTCGAGAACGGCATCATCCGCATCCACAAAGGGCTCACCATCGGCCGCAACACCCTGCTGCACGGGCTGGTGAACGCGCTCTACACCCGCACCACCGGCGATTTTAACCGCGGCAATTTCAGGGTACAGGGCGATACGGTAGATATCAACCTGCCGTATGTCGATTACGGGTACCGCATCACTTTTTTTGGGGACGAGATAGAAGAGATCGAAAGCTTCGACGTGAGCAACGGCAAACGCATCGGCGTGCTTGACACGGCGGCCATTTTCCCCGCCAACCTATACCTGGCGCCGAAAGACCTGATGGTGCAGATACTGCACGAGATACAGGACGAGCTGGCCGCGCAGGTGGAATATTTTAAGGCGGAAGGCAAGCTTATCGAAGCGCAGCGTTTATCCGAGCGCGTTAATTATGATGTGGAAATGATCCGCGAGCTGGGTTATTGCAGCGGCATCGAGAACTATTCCCGGTTTCTTGACCGGCGCAGGCCCGGCACACGGCCGTTCTGCCTGCTGGATTATTTCCCGAAAGATTTCCTGCTGGTGATAGACGAGAGCCACGTGACCATCCCGCAGGTGAGCGGCATGTACGGCGGCGACCGCTCGCGCAAGCTCACGCTGGTGGACTACGGCTTCCGCCTGCCCAGCGCGCTGGACAACCGGCCGCTGAACTTCCACGAATTCGAGAACCTGCTGAACCAGACCATCTATGTAAGCGCCACCCCCGGCGAATATGAGCTGAAACAAACCGAGGGCATCGTGGTGGAGCAGGTGGTGCGGCCCACCGGCCTGCTGGACCCGCCGATTGAAGTACGGCCAAGCAAAAACCAGGTGGACGACCTGCTGGACGAGATCGACAAACGCGTGCTGAAAGGCGACCGCGTGCTGGTGACCACCCTTACCAAACGCATGGCCGAGGAAATGGACAAATACCTGCACCGCATCAATATAAAGAGCCGCTATATTCACTCCGAAGTGGATACGCTCGAAAGGGTGGAGATCCTGCGCGATCTGCGGCTGGGTAATATAGACGTGCTGGTGGGAGTGAACCTGCTGAGGGAAGGGCTCGACCTGCCGGAAGTGTCGCTGGTGGCGATTTTGGATGCGGACAAGGAAGGGTTTTTGAGGGACGAGCGTTCGCTTACCCAAACGGCGGGCCGCGCGGCGCGGAACGTGGATGGGCTGGTGATATTTTATGCGGACAAGATCACGGAAAGCATGCAGCGCACGATCGATGAAACCGACCGCCGGCGCGAGAAACCGCGGAAATACAACGAAGCTCACGGTATCGTGCCGAAAACCGTGCTGAAGTCGAAAGAGCAGATCATCGGGCAAACGTCCGTATTGTCCATCCGCGGCTTTGACGAGAGCAACCCGTACGCGGTGCATGATGAAATGGCCGTGGTGGCAGATGACGGCGTGGCGTACAACCGCAATACCATCCAAAGCATCCCGCAGATGGAAAAATCGATCCAGCGGGTACGGAAAGAGATGGAAAAGGCGGCCAAAGACCTGGATTTTATGGAAGCCGCCCGCCTGCGCGACCAGATGTTCGCCATGCAGCAGGAACTGGAAAATATGAAGCGTGATTAGTTGCTAAAACAACAAACATCAAATAGAATTATTTTTAATATAATTGAAGCGATAGTAGTGTTTTTAAAGAAACAGTACTATCGCTTTTAATATTTATATCTTTTACAGTCAAGCGTTTCAAGCCTATTTTGTAAAATTGCAGTAGCACATTTGTACTGGCGTATTAGATTTTCGTAATTTCCTTTGCCGGTACGAAATAAACAGATGATAATTAATTAGTTAAATCATTTTTTGACCCCTTCTTCCTGCTGCCATATTACGCAAAAATACAATTTATATTATATCAAATTGATATATGATTGCTTTCAACACCTCGTATTTCCCTATATTTTCAAAGTTTTCCAATTTTTGGCCCTTCTATTTGAGATTTTAAATCACCTGCCTACTTTTATTTCGAAATTTAAAATGAAACGCTATGAAGAAAATTTCATTTCAGGACTATTTGCCTTTCATATTTTTGACTGTGCTTGCCGTAATTGGCATTTTTTTTCCGACCGTGCCAACTTTTTCCGACGCAAGCAAGTATAACACGGCAGATATTGCCTGGATCCTGGTGGCAACCACTTTGGTTTTCCTGATGACCCCCGGTTTGTCCTTCTTTTATGGAGGCATGGTGAATAAAAAGAATGTGATCTCCACCATGATGCAAAGCTTTATCGCTACCGGTCTTATCAGCATCATCTGGGTGGTGGTCGGTTTCAGCCTTGCCTTCGGCGAATCGCAGAACGGCCTGATCGGCAGCCCGTCCACCTATTTCTTCTTTAATAACGTTGGGTCCGGACAGCCCTGGGGTACTATTCCCTTATTATTGTTCGCACTGTTCCAGCTGAAGTTCGCGGTGATCACGCCCGCGCTCGTAGTAGGCGCCGTGGCGGAACGCATCCGCTTCACTTCCTATGTATTGTTCATGGTGCTGTTCAGCCTGCTGGTATATGCGCCCATCGCGCACTGGACCTGGCATGCCGATGGTATTCTTTTCAAGCTCGGAGTGCTTGACTTTGCCGGCGGCACCGTAGTGCACATTTCAGCCGGTTGCGCCGCTCTCGCGGGCGCCCTGGTGCTGAAACGCCGTAAGGACCATATCCAGAAAAAAGAGCTGCAGCCCGCCAATATTCCTTTTGTGCTCATCGGCACCGGCCTGCTCTGGTTCGGCTGGTTCGGCTTCAACGCAGGTTCTTCGCTTGCCGCCAACAGCCTCGCGGTTTCCGCTTTCGCCGCCACCAATACCGCTACCGCCGCAGCCGGTCTTTCCTGGATCTTCTTCGACGTGATCCGCGGCCGCAAACCTTCCGTGCTCGGTTTCTGCATCGGCGCAGTGGTAGGTCTTGTTGCGATCACCCCGGCAGCCGGTTATGTAGGCGTGCCGCAAAGCCTCTTCATCGGTTTCATCGCCGCCATTATTTCCAACATAATGGTGCACTATAAAAACAAATCCTCCATCGACGATACGCTGGACGTATTCCCCTGCCACGGCGTTGGCGGTATGACCGGCATGCTGCTCACCGGCGTGTTCGCTTCCACCGCCATCAACCCTGCGGCCGCAGACGGCTGGGCATACGGCAACTTCAGCCTGTTCTACAAACAACTGCTCGGTCTCGTGATCGTGGTGGCTTACAGCTTCACCGTATCCTGGCTGATCTTCAAGCTGATCAACTTCATCCACCCGCTCCGCGTGTCCGAAGAAGAAGAAGAGCTCGGCCTGGACGTTACCCAGCACAACGAGATCTACCATCCGAACATGATGAGCGTGAACGGGAGCGGTAAGATCGCCGAAGAGGAAGTGGGCGTTCAGCATCACTAGTCCTGTCCCCTGACTTTTTTATCAACCAGTATTGTCAGTATATTTTGTTTGACCCGGTTTATTGTTTGTCGCCACGGCAGCGGAGAAGCGCCGTGGCGGCAAACGGTCCGGGTGCGCCTTGCCCCGGCCGAATCAGCACCACAACGTAAAGTCAGCAGCCGTTCTCTTTTTATTAACCAAACTTTAAAAATCCGATGATGAGAAAAAGTTTATTCGCGATCCTGGCTTTGCTATTTGCTATGACTGCCCATGCTCAGGACTCCTTACGATTACTGCCCCCCGGTTTCAAGCTCTCAGGCTCCGCCGACGTTTATTATAAATACAATTTCAACGAAAGCACCGATGGCAAAACCAGCTTCACCAATACCCACAATTCTTTCGAGCTGAACATGATCTCCCTCAAGCTGGAGAGCTCTTTCAAGAACGTGGGCATGGTGGCTGACATCGGTTTTGGAAAAAGAGCCGAAGATTTTTCGTACAACGACGACAAGACCCGTCTCGCGATCAAGCAGCTGTTTGTCAGCTACGCGCCCGCCGAATGGCTGAAATTCACCATGGGCAGCTACGGCACACACGTGGGTTACGAGCTGGCGGACGCTTACCTGAACAGGAACTACAGCATGTCGTACATGTTTTCCTACGGCCCGTTTTTTCATACCGGTCTGAAAGCGGACCTTTCTTTCGGCGATCACAGCTTTATGGTCGGCGTGTTCAATCCTACCGATTTTAAATCCGCCACCTGGGGCGGCATCAAGTTCATCGGCGCGCAGTATGGTTTTGCGCCCGAAAGCGTGCCGTTCAAATTTTACCTGAACTACATCGGCGGACGAGATACTTTCCAAACCCGCAACGATCAGCTGGACGCGGTGATCACTTACCAGCTCACGCCCAAGTTCGGCTTTGGTTACAACGGCACTTACTCCATGTACAAGAACGGCGTGAGCACGAACTGGTACGGTTCCGCATTGTATCTCAACTACGATCCCACCGAAAGCCTGGGTCTCACGCTGCGCGGCGAATATTTCAGCGACAAGGACAACATCAAGGTATATACCGACAAGACCGAATACCCTGAAGGCGGCAACATTTTCGCGCTCACGCTGTCCGCGCAATACAAGGTGGGCGGCTTTACGCTGATACCCGAAGTGCGGTTCGACAGCGGTTCGAAGGACGTGTTCTTCGACAGGAACGACGTTCCCAAAAACACTTCGGCGAACGTGCTGGTGGCCGCCATTTATGCATTCTAACTTTATTACAGGCTCATATTAATAAGGTCAATTTAAACCGTGATGCACTGGGGCCGGCTATTTCAGCCGGCCCTTTCTTTTTCTCCCGTCGCCCGGAAAATTCCCGCGGCAAACGGGAGTTTTTGTATCTTTTAACCCCGAAAAGGGGGATCAATGTTATGCTACAACGTTCCACACTCAAATTTTTGAAAGACCTCAGGCAACACAACAACAAGCCCTGGTTCGATGAAAACAAAGCCCACTACCAGCAGGCGAAGGAGGATTTTGAAACGCTCACCCGGCAGCTGATAGACGGGCTGGCGCGCATAGACCCGGCGATGGAAGCGCTGCAGGTCAAGGATTGCGTGTTCAGGATCTATAAGGACGTGCGTTTCTCGAAAGACAAAATCCCTTACAAAACCAATATGGGCGCGTATTTCGCGAAGGGCGGGAAAAAAAGTCCTTATGCCGGGTATTACTTCCAGCTGGAGCCGGGCGGCAACAGCTTTGTGGCCGGCGGCCTCTGGATGCCCGAAGCGCCGGCGCTGAAAAAAGTGCGGCAGGAAATAGATTATAATTTTGAAGCGTTCCAGGGGATCGTGGGGCAGAAGGATTTTATCCGCGTATTCGGTAAAGTGAACGGCGACTCGCTGAAGTCAGCCCCGCAGGGGTATCATGAGGACAATCCGGCTATTGCCTATATCAAACTGAAAAGCCTGGTGGTGAACGCGGCGATTACCGATGAAGAAACCATTCAGCCCACATTGGTAAGGGAAATACTCCGGAAGTTCGCGGTGATGCAGCCCTTTGTCGATTTTCTCAATCACGCGCAGGAAGAATAGCAGTTACAGGTTTGCGGACTAGTTACCGGAGAATTAAGTTCTTCCGGCAACTAGTGCTAAAAATTCTCGTACATGAACAGGACAGGAACATGTGGAAGAAATCCGTAAATCAGTTTTTGTGTATCAAGAATTCAAATGGGCGTGATTTGCGGTTTTTCAAAAGATTTTCTTTGTCAACTCTCGTCTGTGCGAATTGCTGGTTGTAAACGTTCGCTACTTCAATGATCGGGATGATACCGTCTAATGTATCCTTCTGATCTACGATGTTCATGATGCGGGAGACTTGCGAGGAAAAATTGGTGCTCCACTCTTCGGTAAACTTGTGCATTAACAAAAGTTCACGGTTCGTGTTGGTTTTCATAGGATAAAGGATGTTTAGTTTGATAGTTTAGTTTTCATGGAAATTCAGATAAAGAATTTATTAGCATAGGATTGTAATATCAAAGTTGGACTTTATCCCTCACATATCTATACTACTTCTGTGTAGTTTTTGTATGCATCTCATTAACAAAAAATGAACGAAGAAATAATAGTTGGACAGGTGGCACTTTCACAGTGCACGCACGACAGATTTTCGTATAACCCTCATCGTATTTTCTTTGACGGGGAAATGAAATTACGGTAAAATTTTACAAATTCCAAATGTTCAACTGTATAATTCCTTGACAATAAACAGGAGGCGGCGGCATGAGGGAAATAACCGGCCCCGGCCATTTAATAATCGGTTGAAAATAGCCAGTGGTAAGTGATTGACGGACAATTGCATATCATGCCGGCACCAAAAAGGCCGAAGAACGTTATAACATTCTTCGGCCTGCGGAAATTTATTTTTCGACCGGCTTACAGCCAGTTCTTTTGATGGAGATATTCGGCGATCTGTACCGCGTTGGTAGCCGCGCCTTTGCGCAGGTTGTCCGCAACGATCCAGAGATTTAACGTGTTAGCCTGCGTTTCGTCGCGGCGGATGCGGCCTACAAAAACCTCGTCTTTATCATGCGCGTCTTTCGGCATCGGGTATACGGCGTTGGCCGGATCGTCCGTTACGACTAACCCCGGCGCCGCGGCCAGCAGGCTGCGCACTTCCGCGAGGTCGAAGTCTTTGGCGAACTGGATGTTCACGCTTTCGCTGTGACCGCCCATTACGGGAATTCGTACGGTCGTGGCCGTTACCTTCACGTTTTCGTCGCCCATGATCTTCACCGTTTCGTTCACCATCTTCATTTCTTCTTTCGTGTAACCGTTGTCGAGGAACACGTCGATCTGCGGGATCACGTTCAGGTCGATCTCGTGCGCGTATGCTTTCGGGCCGTCCACGCCTTTGCGCTCGTTCATCAGCTGGTCGACGGCTTTTACGCCGGTGCCCGTAACGGATTGATAGGTGGAAACCACCACGCGCTGAATGCCATACTTTTTATGCAGCGGCTCCAGCACCAGCACCATTTGAATGGTGGAACAGTTGGGGTTGGCGATGATCTTGTCTTCGGGCGTGAGCGCGTGCGCGTTCACTTCGGGCACTACCAGTTTTTTGGAAGGGTCCATGCGCCAGGCGGATGAGTTGTCGATCACCGTGATGCCCGCAGCGGCGAATTTGGGCGCCCATTCGAGGGAGGTGCCGCCGCCGGCGGAAAAGATGGCTACGTTCGGTTTCATGGAAATAGCCGTATCTGCGTTCACCACCTTGAACTGTTTACCCCTGAAGGTCACTTCCTTGCCGACAGATTTCTCTGAAGCTACGGGAATCAGTTCCGTGATCGGGAAATTCCTTTCCGCGAGTACTTGCAACATTTTGGAGCCTACCAGTCCGGTAGCTCCTACAACGGCTACTTTCATTGTGTTATCTAGTTATTAAAATGAGGCCCAAAATTAATACAGAAAAAGAAGAATTTTTTAAATTCGGTGAGTTTGTTAACCTATTAAATAGTTATGTTATGCAACCCATTGTTTGCGGCCTGTTGCTGGCCACCATGCCCATTGCTGCCAGGGCGCAGCTTTCAGAAACTTTTTCCGACGGGGATTTTTCGCAAAACCCGCGCTGGCGCGGGATGGACACGTCGTTCCAGGTGGAAGGCGGAAAGCTGCGGAGCCGGCATGCCGTTCCGAACAGCTCGTTTTACCTCTCCACCGCTTCTGCCGCTGCGCTTGATGCGCAGTGGGAATTTTGGGCGCATCTCGACTTTTCCACTTCGGGACAGAATTACGCGGAAGTATATCTCACCGCGGAAACGCCCGAGCTGAACGAGGGATATTTTGTGCGGATCGGCCATACGGCGGACGAAGTGAGTCTTTATTACCGGAATGGCGAAGGCGATGCCGTTCGCCTCATCGACGGGCGCGACGGCGTTACTAACCATGCTTTGCGGGTGCGCGTTACCCGCACGGCAGCCGGGGAATGGGGCCTGTATACGGATGGCGTGCTCGAAGGGAAAGTCAGGGACACCAGCAGCATGACGTCCTCCTGGTTTGGCGTGCTGCTGCGGCAATCCACCGCTTCGTTCTTCGGGAAACATTATTTCGACGATTTTGCCGTCGGGCCGCTGGACACCACGCCGCCGTACGTTCCCGCGCGGTACGACGTACTGATCCACGAGATCATGGCCGACCCCGCGCCGGTTGTGAGTTTGCCCGAAGCCGAGTACATCGAGCTGCGGAACGTAAGCGGGAAAACGATCGGGCTCGGCGGCTGGCGGCTGGAAGGGCGGAGCATCCACGCGGTGCTGCCTGCGTACCGTTTGCCCGCGGACAGCTTCGTGGTGATCACCGCAGCGGCGGATGCGCCACGGTTCCGCAACGCGATCAGCGGCGGTTCTTTTTCCATAGCCAATGACGGTGAAAGGATCGTGTTGTATGATAAGCGGGGACAGGTGATCCACGCGGTGGAATTTACCGGGGAATGGTATGGCGGCGGCATCCGGTCGCAGGGCGGCTGGAGCCTGGAAATGAAAGATATACAATGGCCTTGCGCGGGCGCTGAAAATTTTGGGCCGGGAGGCACGCCGGGGGGAAGGAATCTCGCGGAGGAGAATATTCCCGCGCCTGCTTTGCCGCAATTGCGCTACGTGTCGGTGCCGGATTCGCTGCATGTGCGCCTGCACTTCAGCGCCGCGCTGGATAGTGCGGCGGTCGCTCATGCGGGGCGGGCGGAAGCGCCGTTGTTCCGTTCGCTGCTGATCGGTTTGCAGGAACCTATGAAGGAAGGAATGGTGTATGAGTTGGAGGTGGAAGGGTTGAAAGATTGCGCCGGCCGTGAATTGCTCCCGGTGACCGTACGGTATGGTTTGCCAATGCCCGCGGCGGCCGGTGACGTAGTGTTCAGCGAGTTGCTGTTCGATCCTCCGCAGGGCGCGGAGGATTTTATCGAATTGTACAACCGCGGTGAAAAGGCGATCGATCTTTTTGGTCTTTACCTCGCGCAGCGCGACGAAATGGGTGAGCTGAAACCCGCCGTGGCATTGGTGCAGGCGCCGTACCTGCTTTTGCCCGGTGAGTACATCGCTTTTTCGGAGGACGCGGCTGCGCTTTGCCGTCATTATGCCTGCCTGGGGCGGCTGGAAAACGTTCCCGCGCTGCCGTCCATGCCGCAGGACGAGGGCACGGTGGTGCTGCTGCGGGCGGACGGTGAGGTGATCGACGGGTTCAGCTATAAAAAATCGATGCACGCCGGTGTGCTGCACGACACAAAAGGCGTATCGCTGGAAAGACTTTGGATGGAGCAGGGAATGGGGAGCTGGCATTCAGCCGCATCCACGGCCGGTTACGCCACGCCGGGCTATCAAAATTCCCGCCACGCGCCGGACATCGCCGGTGAAGCATGGTTTGCGGTAACGCCGGAAGTATTCAGCCCGGACAACGACGGGTACAACGACCTGGCGTATATCAGCTGGAAATTGCCCGCCCCGGCGTTTACCCTGGGCATAACGGTGTACGATGCGCAGGGCCGCGCGGTGCGCCGGCTGGCGGAAAATGCCCTGGCGGGAAGCAGCGGCCATATCGGCTGGGACGGCCGCTTGGATGGCGGAAAGCCCGCGCCTGAAGGGATATACATCGTGTTGATCAGGGCTTTTGACGATGGCGGGCGGGTGAAGCAGTGGAAATACCCGGTGGGGCTGAGAATCGACGGCCGTTAGGCGGGTAATTTGCGGTATATTTAGGAGGATCATTGCTAATTTTTTATATTTGCCGTTCTTAAAAACGAATTCATGCAGTACAGAGAAATTGTTGCAGTAACCGGTTTAGGCGGTTTATTCCAATTGCTGGCCAGCAAGCAGGATGGCGCTATTGTAAGATCGCTCGAAGACAACAGCACCCGCTTCGTGTCTTCCCGGGTACATAATTTTACCCCATTGGAAAGCATTGAAGTATTTACAACGGGCGATAACGTAAACCTGACAGCGGTTTTCAAAGCAATGCAGGAAAAAGAAGCGCAGTTTGCCCCTGCCGACGGCAAAGCCGATAACAACGCCATCAAAGCGTATTTCAAAAACGTTTTCCCCGAATTTGACGAGGAACGCGTGTACGTGAGCGATATGAAAAAAATGGTGAAATGGTTCGCCATACTCAAAAAGCACGACCTGCTGAAATTTGAGGAAGAAACCGAAGAAACGGCCGCGGAAGAAGCCGCTCCTGCCCCCGCAGAAGAAGCCAAACCGAAAGCCAAGGCAAAAGCGAAAAAAGAAGAAGCTGCCGGCGAACAGGCGCCCGCGGAAGAAAAACCGGCTCCCAAAAAGAAAGCCGCCGCTAAAAAAGCTGCCGCCGAACCCGCAGAAGGAGAGGAAAAGAAACCGAAGACCACCCGCAAGAAGAAAACAGAAGAATAAAAACGAACTGCCGATATTGCATCCGGGCTGTACCTTCAACATGGTACGGCCCTTTTCTTTATTTTTACGCTCATTAATTTTTACACCATGCAAAATGCCCATATAACCGCGCCGCCCCGGCAGTTTTTACCGCAAGACTTTACCGTTACCACCTGGGACGCGCTGCAACCCTACTTCGAAACCCTTCAGAACAGGGAGATCAACAGCAAAAGCGAACTCGAAAAATGGCTGGCGGACCTCAGCGAGCTGGAAGCCGTGATCAGCGAAGACGCCTGCTGGCGCCAGATCCGCATGACGCGCGACACGGCGGACAAATCCTACGAAGAAGCGTTCACCTATTTCTGCATGGAGATCCAGCCAAAGCTCCAGCCGTACGCGGACGCGCTCAACCGCAAGCTGCTGGCCAGCGAATATAAAGACCAGCTCGACCGGCAACTGTATTTCACCTACCTCCGCAATGTGCAGAAACAGGTGCAGCTGTTCAACGAACAGAACATCCCCATCCAGGCGGAGCTGAGCGTGATGGCGCAGCAATTCGGCGTAATATCCGGCGCCATGACCATCAATGTGAACGGCCAGGAGTTTACTTTGCAGCAGGCCGCCAAATTCCTCGAAAGTCCTGACCGCAGCCTGCTCGAGGAAGTGTTTATCAAAACCAACACCCGCCGCCTGCAGGACAAAGACAAGCTGGACGAGCTGTACACTTCGCTGGTGGCGAAACGCCACCAGGTAGCGCAAAACGCCGGGTACGAAAATTACCGCGACTATAAATTCGTGGAGCTGGGCAGGTTTGAATACACGAAGGAAGATTGTTTCCAGTTTCATACCGCCATCAAGGAGCATATGCTTCCGCTCGTCCGACAGACGCTCGAGCGCCAGCGCGTGAAGCTGGGGCTGGACGAGCTGCGGCCCTGGGACAGCGATGCGGAGCCCGAAGGCACCCTGCCGCTGGAGCCTTTCAAAAGCGGCGAAGAAATGATCGAAAAATCCATCGCCTGCTTTAACGAGCTGCGGCCGTTTTTCGGGGAATGCCTGAAGGTGATGAAGGAAATGGGCCGCCTCGATCTGGACAGCCGAAAGAACAAAGCGCCCGGCGGGTATAATTGTCCGCTCGCGGAAACCGGCGTGCCGTTTATTTTTATGAATGCCGCCGGCCAGATGAAAGATCTTACCACCATGGTGCATGAAGGCGGTCACGCGGTGCATTCGTTCCTCAGTCATCCGCTGAAGCTCAGCGCGTTCAAGGAATATCCCATGGAGATCGCCGAAGTGGCGAGCATGAGCATGGAGCTGTTCACGATGGACCACTGGCATATATTCTTTGACAAGCCCGAAGAGCTGCGCCGCGCCAGGCTGCAGCAGCTGGAACGGGCGATCACCATTTTCCCCTGGATCGCGACGATCGATAAATTCCAGCATTGGATATACGAGCACCCGCAGCATACCACGGAAGAGCGCACCGCCGCCTGGACGCGCATCCTCGACGAATTTTCGCCCGGCAACGTGAACTGGAGCGGCTTTGAACATTTCCGCGCCAGCAGCTGGCAGCGTCAGCTCCATCTTTTCGAAGTGCCGTTTTATTATATCGAGTACGGTATCGCGCAGCTGGGCGCCATCGCCATGTGGAAACAATACAAGGAAAACCCGGAGCAGGCGTTGGACAATTATGAAAAGGCGCTTAGCCTGGGGTATACTAAAACGCTGCGCGAGCTGTACACGGCCGCGGGCATCAAGTTTGATTTTTCACCGGAGTACGTGAAAGAGCTGGCGGCGTTTGTGCAGGGGGAGATTGAGAGGATATTGGGCTAGAGGTTTTTTAACGAATAAAATTGAAAAGCGCCCCATCCTGGAACGCTTTTCAAAAAGTTCGAAAATCCGATTAATGACAAGCCTTGCAAACACCGCTCACCACCACTTCCACATTGTGAATGTCATAACCTTTCGGTAAAGACAGCACCGGGATATCAGTCTCATCCAGGCACTGCGTGCTCCCGCATTCCTCGCAACGGAAATGCACATGATGATCGTGGTGCTCGTGCTCGCGGCATTCCGAACGGCAGATCGCATACCGTACGGAAGTATCCGTAGTGGGGATCTTGTGCACGATTCCTTTGTCCAGGAAAGTTTGCAAGGTACGGTAGATCGTTACCCTGTCGAACGACTTCCCGCTCAGCTTCTCAAAATCCGCATGTTCCAGCGCGCCGTTGCTTTTAAGGAACAGCTCCAGTATTTTAACCCGCGTATCCGTAACGCTCAGCTTACTGGACTTCAGCAATTCCACAATAAGCTCTTTGTTCTTTGAAGGCATGTTAAAAACGTTTATTCATGTACAAGCCGGTCAATATCCTTGATCAGCTTCTCCACATCTTTATCTTTCGTTCCCTCGTACAGTCCGCGTACCTGGCCTTCGCCGTCCACCAGCGCGAACCATTGGGTATGTATAAAATCGTCCGGGCCGGTATATTGCCCGTCATCCACGAGATAACTTTCGCGGGCCAGCTTATACAGCAGCCGCTTGTCGCCCGTCAGGAAATGCCAGTTCTTTGCGTCCGCCCCGTGTTTTTCCGCATAGGCTTTCAACACCGGTATGGAATCATAATCCGGATCGGACGTATGCGAAAGGATCATGAAATTCGGGTTCGATTTGTACGCCGCGTACACCTTTTCCATGTTTTTGTTCATCACCGGGCAGATGTTGGTGCAGGTGGTGAAAAAATATTCCGCTACGTAGATCTTCCCTTTCACATTGTCCTGCGTGATGGTATCGCCGTTCTGGTCCACAAAAGAAAAACCCTGCACCTTATGACCGGGCGTTCCCAGCAGGGGCAGCTTCTCTTTCCCGAAAAATTCTCCTGTGCCTTCCTTGATCATCAGCCCGGAATAGCCCATGAAGGCCGCGCTCAGCAACACAAAAAAGATGATATAGAAGATCGCTTTTTTTGACATATCAATTTCCGCTTAAAATCTGACCTGTAAAGTTACGCTATTTGCCGATCAGCTCGACATCGTCCAGGTTATAATATAATTCGTAAATATTTTTCTCGTTGAGCCTGAGCCGGCCTTTGCATTTCACATAATCATCCGTTTCAAATTCAGGTCTGCCCGATTTGAATTTCAGGCTCATGATCGTTTCCGGCCCGGCGCCGCCGCAAAAGAAGCAGGAGCTGTTCGGGTTGGCGGAAAGCACGTACATGCCGCCCGTGGCGTCCACCGGTATCACGTACCCGCTGATGACGATCGTTTTCCCGTTCATGGATTTGATGTTGCGGGAAAAGGACGGGTACAGCACCGGCATTTGCATCTTTTCGTCGAACTTGCGGTTGAAGATCACGTCGGACAGCTGTTTCCAGGTAACGTTCACCGCCGCTGTATCGCCTGCGCCCCGGTCCATGGGAACGGTGACGGTCGACACCGGCAGCGCAGCGGATGCCTGCTGCCTGAATTGCAGCACACGGCCGAGATAACCGTCCGTGATGCCGCCATGTTTGCAATACTGCGAAACGTTGGAGCAGGAAACCATCAGAAAGGCCATCAGGCCAACCAGTATTTTTTCGAGTCTAAGCATTGGCGAGCGTTTTGGAAATATTCAGCCTGAAAGCCCGTACGGCAGGGAAAAGCGCCGCCAGCAAACAGGCAGCGAGAATGGCGGCCGCGGTGTAAAGTTCGGCGCCGGAGATTTCCCATGCATCGGAAAGGTTCAGGTGATAATGTGTAAAGATCTGTTGTTGTAAAACGAATAAAGCCGCGCGGCTCAGTATAAA
Organism: uncultured Chitinophaga sp.; assembly: GCA_966250725.1. GTDB lineage: Bacteria > Bacteroidota > Bacteroidia > Chitinophagales > Chitinophagaceae > Chitinophaga. The sequence continues at coordinate 129 of CBINIO010000011.1, read as the reverse complement.
CCCGCCCGCGATGCCCGCCAAAGCCAGCATGGCCGCTTCGGAAAGCACGAGGCCGAGCAGTTTTATGCGGCCGCCGCCCATGCTGCGCATGAGAGCCAGTTCGTACCGGCGTTCATGCGTGCCCTGCAC
>CBINIO010000010.1:0-22325 GCA_966250725.1 uncultured Chitinophaga sp. | reverse complement strand
AGAAAGAAGACATCCGTATCGTGCTTATGATGGGCGTGGCGGCGGGTTTTGGCGCCGTGTTCGGCACGCCGCTTACCGGCGCCGTGTTCGCGCTGGAAGTGCCCGCGGTCGGCCGTATCAAATACAACGCCTTGCTGCCCTGTCTTATGGCGAGCCTTTTTGCGGACCTCGTTTGCAGCGCCTGGGGCATTCATCATACGCAATACGCTATCGTTACCACCGCTTCGTTCGATTATCTTTTATTGCTGAAAGTGATACTGGCCGGCGTTGCCTTCGGGCTGGCGGGAAATCTGTTCGCCACCGCCACGCACCGGGTGAAAAAGCTCGGCAACCAGGCGTTTAAAGGCCATACCTGGCTGATGCCCATCGCCGGCGGCCTGGGGGTGATACTCCTGACCTTCGCGGCCGGCACGCAGGATTACCTTGGCCTGGGCGTTTCTTCCAAAGACCCCGGCGGCATTTCCATCCTGAACGCTTTTCAGCCGCAGGGCGTCAACGACTGGAGCTGGCTCTGGAAGCTGGTGTTCACCGCGGTCACCCTCGGCATGGGTTTCAAAGGCGGGGAAGTGACGCCGCTGTTTTTTGTGGGCGCAGCGTTGGGGCATACCATCGCCGTGTACACGGGTGTGCCGGTAGACCTGTTCGCCGGTCTCGGGTTTATCGCCGTATTCGCCGGGGCCACCAATACACCCATCGCCTGTACGCTGATGGGCGTGGAGCTGTTCGGGCCTGACCATGTGCTGCTGTTCGCGGTGGCATGTTTTACCGCGTACTATTTCAGCGGTCATTCCGGTATCTATTCAGCCCAGCGCACGGCCGTTTTGAAGTGGGGAGTTGACCTTAAGGAAACTCCGCGGCCTTAATGCAAAAACGGCCGGCATATAGCGCCGGCGTCATTTTTTGGCACATTATTTTCTGCCATCCCACCATGAGAACGATCATTCTTCGTATAGCCGCCGGATGCTGCATGCTGGCGGCCTGCGCGCAGCCGTCCTCACAAAAGGCGGCGAAAGAAAAAATTGCTGTTCCCGCCGCCGGCCGGCTCTCCATACTGACGCCGGGCGAAAGCGCGGGCAAGCTGCGCATCCACCAGGACATCGATTCCGTATTCAACATACTGGGCAAACCCGACGATGGCGATGCCGCCATGGGCAAGGCATGGGGCATCTGGCACGGAGAGGACACGCTTGCCGTGTATTCCTCGTATGCGGACAGCACCATGAGCCGCCGCATTACAAGACAGATCGTAGTGACGGGCGACGATTACCGCACGGCGGATGGCCTGGGCGTAAACACGCCGCTGGCAACCGTCCGCAACAGTTTCCCTTCGCTGCAACCGGCTGCCGCTTATGTAAGCGATCCCGGTAACGATACGCTTTGGGTGTACGACGCGGAGGCCGCGGGCATCGCGTTTGATTTCAGGAAAAGGGAAGGGGATACGTTGTGTACTGCGGTGACGATACATGAACCGTACGAGCCGGTAACGGCCACTTATCTTACGATACATGGGGGGTGGAAGAAGTTGCCGTAATATTAAACAAACCTCTCCAACCTCAGCAATGGCAATTCCCGAGGCCGTCCATTATGTGCAAATGATCGCCCTTATTCTTCTTCGTCTTCCAGGAAAGAAAGACCCTGTTCCGCCAGCGCCGCTTCCAGCAATCTGATCGCTTTCGGGCCTACGCCGTGGAGCTCCAGCAATTCGGCCGCGCTCACGCGGCTGAGGTCGTGCAGGGTTTGGTAGCCTTCGCCATGTAAGGCGCGGAGCGCGGGTTTGCCGATGTTTTCGGGGATAAAAACACCGGGCGCGGTTTTGTGTAACGGTTTCATTGGTCGTCAGTTTTCGGAGAGCTGTTTTACCGCATCCAGCGCTTTCGGCCATGTGGTGTTGAACATGTCCAGGTACTCTTCGGCGCTGTCCGTATGAATGAGCAGCTCCGTTTTCCCGTTGCGGTCTTTCAGCGTATAGGTTTCTTTCGCCCCCGCCCACACCTGGGCCTCGGGCGCGCTGAAGTCTTCCTTGCCGTTCATGAGCAAGCCTTCATGCGTGATCTCCAGGTACTCGTTGGGAATGGATTCCGAAATGCGCGATACCATGCCCGAATTGCTGCCGTCGGTAAAAAACGCTTTGCTGCCTTTTTTCCAGTCGGTCTCCGCAGTGGAGCTTTCGCTGAAAGCACGCGCCCATTTCGGATAAGTGTCTTTGCCGAAAAGTACGTTCCATACTTTTTCGCGGGGCGCATCGATGAGGATGTTGAAATGAAGTTGTTGCATGACCTTGTAGGTTTGATCGTGCTACAAAATTCAAATTCTTTTTTGAATTCAAAGGGGTTAACATGCGACAAAACACGGGGCAATTTCGCCATGGCCGTTGAAGCGTTTCTTCGTAAATTACCATACCATCAAAACGACCGTACATGGAGTTTTCAAACCGTACCGTATTCATTACCGGCGGCAGTAGGGGCATCGGCGAAGCCATCGCGCTGAAGCTCGCCGCGGCGGGCGCCCATATCGTGATCGCTGCAAAAAGCACCGTGGAAGACCCGAGGCTGGGCGGCACCATCTATTCCGCCGCCAAAGCCGTGGAGGCCGCGGGCGGCAAAGCGCTTCCGCTGCAGGTGGACGTGCGTGACGAAACACAGGTGCAAATGGCCGTGCAGCGGGCCGCGGAGCATTTCGGCGGCATCGACATACTCATCAACAATGCCTCGGCCATCCAGCTCAGCGGCACGGAACAAACGCCCGCCAAACGTTTCGATCTTATGTACGACATCAATGTGCGCGGCACTTTCCTCGTCACGCAGCATTGTATTCCTTTCCTCAAAAAAAGCGGCCACGCGCATATCCTCACGCTGTCGCCGCCGGTGAACCTGGCGCCGCAGTGGCTGGGCGCGCATGCCGCGTATACCGTGAGCAAATACAGCATGAGCATGTTCACGATGGGTTGGGCGGAAGAGCTGAAAAAAGACGGCGTGGCGGCTAATACGCTCTGGCCCGCCACTACCATCGCCACGGCGGCGGTGCGCAACCTGCTGGGAGGCGAGGCTTTGGTAAACATGAGCCGCAGGCCGGAGATCGTTGCGGACGCGGCGTTCCACATCCTGAAACGTACGCCGGCTTCCTGCACGGGACAACATTTTATCGACGAGGAAGTGCTGCGCATGGAAGGCATTACCGACTTTGACCGTTACGCGGTGAAGCCCGGCGGCAGGCTGCAGCCGGACCTGTTCCTGTGAATATGTTCTTTTGCGGCGGCCAAAGACAAGCTGAAAAAGGCTCCCGCCGGGCTTTGAAAAATATCCCGCCGAAAAATGCCCCTTACCCGTATGCTCCCCGTCGCTAGTAAGGGGTATTTTATTAATATGAATTGATAATCAATTTGATAGACTATATTTCAGTAAATCGCTATGCATGTTTTTTTACCTTTTATTAGAAGAAGTCTACCTAATTTCTATAAAATGTGGATAAAATTTAAGAATTTCGGGGTTACGTTTTAAAATATACAAAATGAGCCAAGTACCCGCTACCTTATTTGACAAAGTATGGGATTCGCACGTAGTCAGAAAAATTAACGACGGACCGGATGTGTTTTTTATCGACCGGCATTTTATTCACGAAGTGACCAGCCCGGTCGCCTTCCTGGGACTGGAAAACCGCGGGGTGAAAGTGATGTTCCCCGAAAAGACCTTCGCCACGGCGGACCACAATACGCCCACCATCAACCAGCATTTGCCTGTACAGGACCCGCTTTCCGCCAACCAGCTGAAAGCCCTGGAAACCAATACTTCCAAATACGGCATTTCCCACTGGGGCCTCGGTAACCCAAAAAACGGCATCGTGCACGTAGTTGGGCCCGAAAACGGCATCACCCTGCCGGGTATGACCATCGTATGCGGAGACTCTCACACCTCCACCCACGGCGCGTTTGGAGCCATCGCATTCGGCATCGGCACCTCCGAGGTGGAAATGGTGCTGTCTTCCCAATGCATCATGCAGCCCAAACCGAAAAAGATGCGCATCAATGTGAACGGCAAGCTGGGCAAAGGCATCACGCCGAAAGACGTGACCCTGTACATCATTTCGCAGCTCACCGCGGCCGGCGCTACCGGTTATTTCGTGGAGTATGCCGGCGAAGTGTTTGAGAACATGAGCATGGAAGGCCGCATGACCGTTTGCAACATGAGCATCGAAATGGGCGCGCGCGGCGGCATCATCGCACCGGACGAAACGACCTTCGCTTATATCAAAGGCCGCGAAAAAGCGCCGCAGGGCGAAGCCTGGGACAAAGCCCTCGCTTACTGGAAAACGCTGAAGACCGACAAAGGCGCCGCCTTTGACAAAGAATACACGTTCAACGCCGCGGACATCGAGCCGATGATCACTTACGGCACCAACCCCGGCATGGGCATGGGCATCACGCAGCACATACCCACCGCGGAAAACGGCGGCGGAAGCAAAGCCAGCTACGAAAAATCGCTCGAGTACATGGGCTTCGCAGAAAAAGACAGCATGCTCGGCAAAAAAGTGGACTACGTGTTCATCGGCAGCTGCACCAACGGGCGCATCGAGGATTTCCGCGCGTTCGCGCAGATCGTGAAAGGACGTAAAAAAGCCGATCACGTTACCGCCTGGATCGTGCCCGGTTCCCATATCGTGGAGCAGCAGATCAGGGAAGAAGGCATTCTCGACATCCTCACGGAAGCCGGCTTCCAGCTGCGCCAGCCCGGTTGCTCGGCCTGCCTGGCGATGAACGACGACAAGGTGCCCGCAGGCAAATACGCCGTAAGCACCAGCAACCGCAACTTTGAAGGAAGGCAGGGCCCCGGCTCGCGCACCATGCTCGCCAGCCCGCTCGTAGCGGCCGCTGCGGCGGTAACCGGCGTGGTGACCGACCCCCGCACTCTCATGGCTTGATTTTGATTTTTTAAAAAGACACGAACAGCAAATACAATGGCTTACGATAAATTCACGGTATTAAAAAGCACCGCGGTGCCCATGCCCATTGAAAATGTGGATACCGACCAGATCATTCCCGCACGATTCCTGAAAGCGACCGAACGCAAAGGTTTTGGCGACAATCTTTTCCGCGACTGGCGCTTTAACGGCGACGATACGCCCAAAAAAGATTTTGTGCTCAACAATCCCATCTACTCCGGTAAAATACTGGTGGCAGGGAAGAACTTCGGCAGCGGAAGCAGCCGCGAGCACGCCGCCTGGGCCATCTACGACTACGGTTTCCGCTGCGTGGTGAGCAGCTTTTTTGCGGACATTTTCAAGAACAACTCGCTCAACATCGGCATCCTGCCGGTAACCGTGAGCCCCGCTTTCCTCGACAAGATCTTCACCGCCATCGAAGCGGACCCGAAGGCCGGTCTGACCGTGGACCTGGAGAAACAGTCCATCACCATCGACGCCACCGGCGAAAGCGAATCTTTCGACATCAACAGTTACAAAAAACACAACCTCATGAACGGCTTTGACGATATCGATTATCTGCAGGCCATGAAAGGGGAGATAGCGGCGTTCGCCGAAAAAAGCCTGTACTAGCATGCCCAGTTCCCCACGATACATCGAGGTAATGGACACTACGCTCCGCGACGGGGAGCAAACCAGCGGCGTATCTTTTTCGCCTTCTGAAAAGCTGACCATCGCACAGCTGCTTTTAACGGAAGTAAAGGTGGACAGGATCGAGATCGCCTCGGCCCGCGTGTCCGAAGGCGAATTTGCCGCCGTAAAGGCCATTACCAAATGGGCGAAAGCGAACGGGTTGCTGCACAAGGTGGAAGTGCTCACATTTGTGGACGGCGATGTGTCCGTGCAATGGATGCAGCAGGCCGGCGCGAAAGTGATGAACCTCCTCACCAAAGGCTCGCTCAACCACCTCACGCACCAGCTCAAAAAGAAGCCCGAGCAGCACTTCGCGGAGATCGCCGCGGTGATCGCGCTGGCAAAGAAAAAAGGGCTGGAATGCAATGTGTACCTCGAAGACTGGAGCAACGGCATGCGGCATTCCCGCGAATACGTGTGGCAATATCTTGACTTCCTGCAGACGCAGCCCGTCAAACGCGTGATGCTGCCGGACACGCTCGGCGTGCTGGTGCCCTCCGAAGTATATGCATACATTTCCGAAACCGTGCAGCGCTACCCGAAGCTGCATTTCGACTTCCACGCCCATAACGATTACGACCTGGGCACCGCCAACGTGCTGGAAGGCCTGAAAGCCGGCGCGCACGGCATTCATCTCACCATCAACGGCATGGGCGAAAGGGCGGGCAATGCCCCGCTGGCAAGCGCCATCGCGGTGATGAACGACTTCCTGCCCAACGTAAGGACCGGTGTGGCGGAAAGCTCGCTGTACAGCGTGAGCAAGCTCGTGGAAACCTTTTCCGGCTTCCGCATCCCGGCGAACAAACCGGTGGTGGGCGAGAACGTGTTCACCCAAACGGCGGGCATCCATGCGGACGGCGATAAAAAGAACAAGCTCTACTTCAGCGACCTGATGCCCGAACGCTTCGGCCGACAGCGCAAATACGCGCTGGGCAAAACGAGCGGCAAGGCGAACATCGAGAACAATCTCGCGCAACTGGGCATCAAGCTGTCCGACCCGGACCTGAAAAAAGTGACCCAGCGCATCATCGAGCTGGGCGACCGGAAAGAAGTAGTGACACAGGCGGACCTTCCTTACATCATCTCCGATATTCTCGACAGCAACACCATCGCGGAAAAAGTAAAGATCGAGAATTACGTGCTGACGCATTCCAAAGCCCTCAAACCTTCCGTAACGCTGCGCATTTCAGTGAACGGCGAGCTGTACGAGGAACATTCGCAGGGCGACGGCCAGTACGACGCTTTTATGAACGCGCTCAAAAAAGTGTACAAGGCCCGCAAGCAGGAGCTGCCCGCGCTTACGGACTACGCGGTGCGCATCCCGCCCGGCGGCAAAAGCGACGCGCTCTGCGAAACCATCATCACCTGGCGCTACAACAACCGCGAATTCAAGACCCGCGGGCTGGACAGCGATCAGACCGTTTCCGCGATCAAGGCCACGCAGAAAATGCTCAACCTCATCTGACATTCCTTTTCAAAATTTTACCATCACAATATCATGGCAACAAAACATATTCTTATTGTTCCGGGAGACGGAATCGGGCAGGAAGTAACGGCAGTCGGCAAAAAAGTGCTGGACAGGATCGCCGCGAAATTCGGCCACACATTTACCTACGACGAAGCGATGATCGGCCACGTGGCGATAGAGGCCACCGGCAGCCCGCTGCCCGACGAATCGCTGGAGAAAATGCGTAAAAGCGACGCCGTGCTTTTTGGCGCGGTAGGCCACCCGAAATACGACAACGATCCTTCCGCGAAAGTGCGTCCCGAACAGGGCCTGCTGAAAATGCGCAAGGAGCTGGGTCTTTACGCGAACCTTCGCCCCATCAAATTGTTCGATGAGCTGCTGGGCGCTTCCAGCATCAAACCGGAAATACTCAAAGGCGCGGACATCCTGTTTTTCCGTGAGCTGACCGGTGATATTTACTTTGGTGAAAAAGGCCGCAGGAACAACGGCGACACCGCTTACGACATCGCGGAATACAGCCGCTTCGAAGTGGAGCGCATTGCCCGTAAAGCATTCGAGGCCGCGCGTACGCGCCGCAAAAAACTCTGCTCGGTCGACAAAGCGAACGTGATCGAAACTTCCCGCCTTTGGAGGGAAGTGATCCAGAAGATCGCGCCGGAATATCCCGACGTGGAAGTGGAGCACCAGTTCGTGGACGCTACCGCCATGCTGCTCATTAAAGACCCGCGCCGTTTTGACGTGGTGGTTACGGCCAACCTGTTTGGCGACATTCTCACGGACGAGGCCTCGCAGATCGCAGGTTCTATGGGTATGCTGGCTTCCGCATCCGTCGGCGACGGTACGGGCGTGTACGAACCCATTCACGGTTCCGCGCACGACATCACCGGCAAAGGCGTAGCCAACCCGCTGGCGTCCATCCTGTCCGCGGCGCTGCTGCTGGACATTTCGTTCGGCATGAAAGCGGAATCAGAAGCTGTGATCGCCGCGGTGGACAAAGTGCTGAAAGAAGGCTGGCGCACGAGGGATATCGCCGACGGCAGCACGCCGGCGGATAAGATACTCGGTACGGAGCGGATAGGGGAAGAGGTGTTGAAGTTTATTTAAGCATCGTTTATACACGAGATAGGGAAAAGTACAGGCCGGGAGGTCTGTACTTTTTTTGTTTTTACGTTTGGAGAAGGCTGGGGGGCTGTGCTTTTTTGTCGTTTAACGTTTGAAGAAGGCTGAGAGGTCTGTAGTTTTTTGTTTGTCGTTTTACGTTTGGACAAGGCCGGGAAGGTCTATACTTTTTTGTTTGTCGTTTCACGTTTGGACAAGGCCAGGAGGCCTGCACTTTCTTATTTGTTGTTTTATGTTTCGAAAAGGCCGAGAGGTCTGTAGTTCTTTTCTTTGTCGTTTTACGTTGGGAAAAAACGTGCGTTCTTCGTTTTCTATTCTGCATGAATGTTTACCGCTGCAACGGCTGAAGCATGCATGTCCAGGTTTTTATCGATATGTCATACATATAAATCATTCTCTCCCAATACATTTATAATGTAATCCCTACAGCATTCACAGAAAATTTGGCATTTCCGGAAAAGCGATATACTTTTAATATGTAGAACATATCGACAATTACCCTAAAACCACGTTGTCATGAAAAATTCCATCTATCTGCTATCCATCCTTTTCCTGCACGTAGCCTGCGTCAAAAAAACGGGCACCGCGCAGGACAGTCTTCAACCTTCTTCATCCATCGAAACAAAATCCGCTGCCACGCTGGCTGCGCCTTATCACAACAGCCAGCTGCTGTTCAACGGCGGCAACGAAAGCATCTATCATTCCTTCCGCATCCCTTCCATCGTCAAAACAAAGAACGGCACCCTTATCGCTTTCGCGGAAGGCAGGCGCTGGAGCCCGAGCGACTGGGGCGACATCAACCTCGTGTACAAACGCTCCTTTGACAACGGCAACACATGGACGGCCCTCGGCGAAGTGGTGGGCAGCGGCAACGGCACCTGGGGCAATCCCACCGCGGTGTACGACTGGAACAAGGGAACCAACGGCCGCGTATGGCTGTTCATGAGCTGGAACGACGGCACCAAAACATCCTGGAGCGACATTCAGGCATGGGGCGACCGCCGCGTGTTCGCCTCCTACAGCGACGACCACGGCGCTACCTGGAGCACCCCGCAGGACATGAGCGCCACCCTGCTGCCGCCGAACTACAAATGGGACGCCATGGGCCCCGGCATCGGCATACAGACCATGCAGGGCAGCACCGCAGGCCGCCTTATCATTCCCGCTTACGGCCGCAACATCTACAGCGACGATCATGGCGCCACCTGGCAGTACCAGCTGATCCCCGGCGGCACGGACGAAGGCACCATCGTGGAACGGATGGACGGCTCGCTGCTGCGCAATGACCGCCCCGGCACCACGGCGTGGAATACGGCCAAAAGAAGAAGGAAATCCACCGGCACCATTCCCGGCACCTTCTCCGCCTGGAGCGTGGACAATACGCTCAACGATCCCAAATGCGAAGGCTCCATGATCCGTTATAACACGGACGCGCCGCACCGCATCATTTTTCTCAATCCCAACCATACTTCCAAACGCTGCAACATGACCGTGCGCATCAGCTACGACGACGGCGCCACCTGGCCCGTCAGCCGCGCGATATTCAACTGGAACACCTGCGATTATGCGCCCATTACCATCGCCAAAGGCGGCTACAGCAGCATGATCAAAACCGCGGACTACGCGGTGGCCGCGCTGATCGAGATCAATGAGGACGTGCATGCCAGCTCCACCAGCAACAAGTCCATCGAATTCCACAAGTTCAACCTGCCCTGGATACTCAACGGGGCTACCGAACCCTGATAAAGACTTTTTTTATTCACCAGAGAACCGGCCGGTGAAGCACTTCGGTGTTTTGCCGGTTTTTTTTGTGTGAATCGCGGTTCACCCGGCTTCATGTATTTGCCCCCGGTCCGCCGCTTATCAGATTTCGGTATTTGCCCGCGGTTTCTTATTTTGGGGATCTCAACCCGAAACAACATGCAACGAACGAACAGACGCAAATTTTTAGGCACCGCCGCAGCCCTGGCAGCAGGCGCCACCGCCACCGCCATGCCCGTGCCCGCCGCTAAAAGCAAATACCCGCTGGTGCATCATGTGTTCTTCTGGCTTAAGAATCCCGGTTCCAAAGAAGACCGCGACAAACTAATCGCCGGCCTGAAATCCCTCTCGAAGATCCCCACCGTGAAGGAGCTGCGTGTAGGCGTGGTAGCCAGCACCGAACAAAGGGACGTGGTGGACGTAAGCTGGGGCGTGTCCGAACTGATGTTCTTTGAAGACCTCGCCGGGCAGGAAGCGTACCAGACGCACCCGATCCACCTCGAGTTCATCAAAAACTGCAGCCCGCTCTGGGACAAAGTGATCGTTTACGACGCCATCGACGTATAATCCATTTTCCAGCTCAAACCGACATTATGCGGATACCATCCTTCATCCTCCTGTTCATTTCATTCTCCTTCGCCGCACAGGCGCAAATCCCCGGCGCCGATCAAACGGAGCTGTACCTGCCGCTGCTGAAAGGCAAAAAGGTAGGCATGGTCGTGAATCAGACGTCCGTTATCGGCAAACGCCTGAGCGTGGACAGTCTGCATGCCCTCGGCGTGAACATCAAAATGATCTTCGGGCCGGAGCACGGCTTCCGCGGCAACGCTTCCGCCGGCGCCAAAGTAGGCGATGAAAAAGACCCGGACACCGGTATCCCCATCATTTCGCTGTACGGCCCCAAACGGCAGCCCACCCCGAAGGAAATGGCCGCGCTGGACGTGCTGATATTCGATATCGCGGACGTCGGCTGCCGCTTCTATACCAACATCAACGCGCTCGCGGAAGTAATGGACGCCTGCGCCAAAGCGGGCAAGGAGCTGATCATACTTGACCGTCCCAACCCGAACGCCTTTGTGGACGGGCCTATCCTGGATATGTCGCTGAAATCGGGCATCGGCAAATTCCCCATTCCCATCACCCACGGCATGACCATCGGCGAATTCGCGCAAATGGTGAACGGGGAAGGCTGGCTGCCGGGCAAAGCCAAATGCAGGATCAGGGTGATCAAAGTAAAAGATTACCGGCACGACATGTATTACACGCTGCCGGTGAGCCCTTCGCCTAACCTCAACACGCAGCAGTCCGTGATGCTGTACCCTTCGCTTTGTCTTTTCGAAGGCACCATCGTTAGCCAGGGCCGCGGCACGCATATGCCGTTCACCGTGCTCGGCGCGCCCGCGCTGAAAGGGAAATTCGATTTTTCCTTCACGCCCGTGAGCATTCCCGGCATGGCCGAAACGCCGCTGCACCAGGACAAAGCCTGCTACGGCATCGACCTTCGCCAATACGATGTAAAGGCCCTGCACGCCAGCGGCAAGATCAACCTGCGCTGGATCATGGACATGTACAAAGCCTATCCTTACAAGGACAAATTCTTCGACCGCAGCCAGAGCAAACAGATGGGCGACATCGACAAGCTGGCCGGCGTGCGCGCGTTCAAGAAACAGATCATGGCCGGCGCAAGCGAGGAAGAGATCCGTAAAAGCTGGGAGCCGGGATTGAGCCGGTATAAGCAAATGCGGAAGAAGTATGTTTTATATCCCTGATTCACTATGTTGCAAAAGCTGCGAATCTTTTTGCAGAAATACGGTCATTATTGCCTGTACTGCTGCGCCGCTATATGTTTTTTTTCTGCGCTCCTGGCTTCTTTTAATGGAGTGAGATCATATTCCTTCTATTCGCAGGGCAAAACGGGAAAAGGTATTATGGAGGTGCCGTATGCAGCGAATTACGTGATCGCGATCTTCCTGATATGGTTTGGTTACATTAACCGGCCTAAATAGCGCGTTTTCACCCGTCCCTTTTCTATCTTCTTCAACCTCCTCGCCAGCAGGCTTTTTGTGACCCATTGCGCGGAACTACGGATTTCCCGCGGCAGCGGCCCTTTGTCGCAAACTACCCTCATAATTGTCGGTTACGCACCGGGCCGTTGTAAAAACACGGCGGTACATTTGTATCATCAAACCAAAAAAGCATTCACACTATGGAAAAGAGAATAAGCACCCAAAAGATCACCCCGAACCTCTGGTTCGCATTGAATGCGGAAGAGGCCATCAGCTTTTACATGTCCGTTTTCAAAAACAGCAAAAAGGGCCGTTCCACCTATTATGGCGACGAAGGTTTTGAAATGCACAAGATACCGGCGGGCACGCTCATGACGCAGGAATTTTACCTGGAAGGACAGGAGTTCCTCGCGCTGAACGGCGGCCCGTACTTTACTTTCAACGAAGCCATTTCTTTTGTGATCAATTGCGATACGCAGGAAGAAGTGGACTATTACTGGGAGAAGCTCACGGAAGGCGGGCCGGCGGAATCGCAGATGTGCGGATGGCTGAAGGACAAGTTCGGCGTGTCCTGGCAGGTGGTGCCGGTGGAGCTGACGGAAATGATGCTGGACAGCGACAAGGAACGTGCCAGCCGTGTTACGAAAGAAGTATTGAGCTCCAAAAAGCTCGATCTCAACAGGCTCCGCGCCGCTTACGGAAAATAACGGACCGCATGCTGCATATAAAAAGTCCCGGTGTATTGCCGGGACTTTTTTAATTACCGGTTCATCTGGTAAGTGGACAGTTTTTTGATTTTCCCGTTTTCCATTTCGAATACGTCGCAGAACACGGCATCCAGCATGGCGCCGTTCTTAAAGCTGGCTTTCACCGCGCCTTCAGCCACTACGACGTTGTTTTCTTCCATCATCCGCGAGATCGTGATCTCCGGTTTGCCGGTGAACGCGTCGTTGTGGATCTCGCCGGCAAAGGCCGCTTTGCCTTTAATGTCGATAAACGCCGGCATGTACCAGGCGACATCGTCGGTAAGACAGGACAATATCTTTTCGTCGTTCCCTTCGTTGAAGCCTTCGATATACAGGCTTACGGTTTTTTTGTTTTCAGTCATAAAAATGGGGGTTGAAGAATAAATATACTAACTTTGTGCGCTTTAAAATTCGGATATGATCCAGGAAGAACAATTGAAAAAAAGAAGCGGCGGGCAATGCGAATTGTGCGCGTCCGCGGACGGGCTGAAAGTATATGTGCTGCCGCAAACGCCTGCCGGTATTAAAGATGACGCCGTGTATCTTTGCGGCAAATGTCTTGCCCAGGTGGAAAAGCAGGAAGAGCTGGACCATGCCCACTGGCAATGCCTCGGCACGGCCATGTGGAGCGAGACGCCCGCTGTGCAGGTGCTGGCCTGGCGCATGCTGAGCCGGATGCGGCAGGAAAGCTGGGCGCAGGAAAACCTGGACATGATGTACCTGGACGATGAAAACCTTGCCTGGGCGAAAGCCGCGGGCGACGAGGACAGCGGCGGCGCGGTAGATCTTCATAAAGACTGCAACGGCAACCAGCTGCGCAACGACGAGACCGTGGTGCTCATCAAATCGCTGGACGTAAAAGGCACTTCGCTGAACGCAAAGATGGGCACGGTGGTGAAAAACATCCGGCTGGTGCCCGATAATACGGAACAGATCGAAGGAAAGATCGAAGGACAAATGATCGTGATACTTACCAAATATGTAAGAAAGCAGGCCTGACGGGAAGCCTGCGCCGGGCAGGCCGGTGGTCAGATACGTTTCTGCTTCGCTGCCCGGTACCGCCGGACCATTATCACGATCATGATGAACAGCATGATATTTCATTTCATGCAAAGATGCCCGGCGGCCCACGGCCGGCCAACAAAAAGACCACGAGCTGTGGAATAAGGCAGCTGAATCGCAGTTAACCGCAGAAAGAAGCTCATCTTCCCAAAAACAAAATTGCCGCCCACGTAACTACCGCGGCACCGTCGTACAAGATCACAAAAATAAAATGCCACCGCACGGAACTACCACGGCATACCGCCGTACAAGACCACTAAAGTAAAATGCCCCCGCACGGAACCACCGCGGCATACCGCCGTACAAGACTACCAAAAATAAAACTCCCACCTCCGGAACTATCACGGCATTCCGCCATATAAGATCACAAAATGAAATTCCCGCTGCTGACATAGGGCTGTCAACCCGCCGTTTTACTTTTGCTTTAACAAAACAACCCAACGATATGTCAAAAGCACAACAGCCCCTGCGCGGTCTTGCCAACATCAGCTTCTACGCGGCCGACCTGGCGGCGGCCAAAGCATGGTACAGCGAATTTTTTGGCCTGAAGCCCTATTTTGAAGTGCCCGGTTATATCGAGTTCCGCATCGGCGACTACCAGCACGAATTCGGGATCATCGACGCGGCGTACGCGCCCAAAAACATGGCCCCGGGCCCCGGCGGCGCCATCACTTACTGGCATGTGGACGATGTGGAGGCCGCTTTCGCCAAACTGCTCCAGCACGGCTGCAAACAATATGAACCCGTCGTCAAACGGGGAGAAGGATTTGTAACAGCATCGGTAACCGACCCTTTCGGGAATGTGCTCGGCGTGATGTACAACGCGCACTACCTGGCCGTACTGGCCGCCCGGAGAGGGTGATCTCCACGGCCGGAAAGTTTTTTACCATTTGACTTTCCGGCCTTTTTACCTTTTTAAGCGTATTTGATACCTTTCTCTTGCATTTAGACGGATTTCTTTATACTTTGACCCATTGTAATTTGTCAAATCAGTCATCACAATACAATGGTAAAAAGCTCCACGTTGCAAAAAAAAAAGCTGCAATCGCTCTTTTTTGTTTCCCTGCCTTTGGCGGCCGCGTGCCTGCCGGGCTGCAAACAGCCTTCCCTGGAGGAACGGCGCATCAAACGGATGGATTCCGCCTTCGTCGCGCATTTCGCCGACTCCGTCACCGCTTCCATGAAACCGCAACTGGCCGATGGCCTTACGCTTAAACTCTGGGGCATCGATTCCCTCGTGATCTCGCCGATCGCGATCGATATCGACGACCAGGGCAAGCTGTATTACACCACCACCAACCGCCAGAAACATTCCGAATTCGACATCCGCGGGCACCGCGACTGGGAGATCCCTTCCATCAGCCTGCAGACCGTGGAAGACCGGCGCGCCTTCCTGCACAAGGAACTTTCCCCCGAAAACAGCGACCGCAACAAATGGCTCGCCGACCTCAACGGCGACAGCTCGCATGACTGGCGGGACCTTACGATCGAAAAGGACAATATTTTCCGTCTCGAAGACCTCAACGGCGACGGCGTAGCCGATCAGTCGCAATTGGTCGTGGACGATTTTAATAACGAGGTGGACGATGTGGCCGGCGGCGTGCTGGCGGATGGGGAAGACCTTTACGTTACCATCGCGCCCGATCTCTGGAAAATGAAGGACAAGAACGGCGACGGCATCGCCGATGAAAAGACCTCCATCTCGCATGGTTACGGCATCCACATCGGTTTTAGCGGCCATGGCATGAGCGGCGTTGAAATGGGCCCCGACGGCAGGATCTACTGGCAGATCGGCGATATCGGCTTTAACGGCACCGGTCCTGACGGACGGAAGTGGGAGCACCCGAACAGCGGCGTGATCGCCCGTTCCAACCCTGACGGCAGCGACTTCGAAATATTCGCCTACGGCAATCGCAATACGCATGAATTTGTATTCGACGAATACGCCAACCTGATCAGCGAGGACAATGACGGCGACCACCCCGGCGAAAAAGAACGCCTGGTATACGTGGTGAACGGCGCGGACATCGGCTGGCGCAGCAACTGGCAATACGGCAAGTACCGCGACCCGCTGAACAATACCTACAAAGTATGGATGGACGAAAAAATGTACCTGCCGCGCTGGGAAGGCCAGGCCGCGTACATCACGCCCTGCATCAGCAACTTCGTGAGCGGTCCCGCCGGCATGGTGTACAATCCCGGCACGGCGCTGGGCCCGGCTTACAGGAACACGTTCTTTATCGCCGAGTTCGTCGGCACGCCCTCCGGCTCCGGCATCCACAGCTTTAAGCTGAACCCCAAAGGCGCTGGCTTTGAGCTGGGCGATCATAAAAAGATACTGGGCGGCGTACTGCCCACCGGTCTTGATTTCGGCCCTGACGGCGCTTTGTATGTCGCCGACTGGATAGACGGCTGGGACACGCACAACTACGGCCGCATCTGGAAGCTCGACGACAACGATGCAGCGGGCTCGGCTATACGAAAAGAAGTAAAGACCTTGCTGGCCGCCGATTTCAGCGAAAGGAAAGAAGCCGATCTTGCCAAACTGCTCGGTCATGCGGACATGCGGGTGAGAATGAAAGCGCAGTTCGAGCTGGCGAAACGCGGAGAAAAAGGAGCGGAAACGCTGAAGCAGGCATTACAGCCCGGCGGCAACCAACTGGCACGTATACACGCTGTTTTGGGCACCGCCCAGATGGCGCGCAAAGACAAAAAATACGCCGCCGCTTTGCTGCCTCTGCTGAAGGACGCCGATCCCGAGATCAGGGCGCAGACCGCCAAATGGCTGGGCGACATGAAATACAAAGAAGCCGGCGCCGCATTGCTGCCTGTTTTGAAAGACACGGCCGCCCGCGCGCGTTTCTTCGCGGCGGAAGCGTTGGGACGGATACAGTATGAACCGGCCGTGCAGCCCATCATCTCCATGCTGGAGCAGAATAACGACGTGGACGTGTATCTCCGTCACGCAGGCAGTCTTGCCCTTGCAAGGATCGCAAAAGCGGAGCCCTTGATCGCCTTGTCGAAAAGTTCTTCCAGGGCGCTGAGAATAGCGGCTGTAGTGGCTTTGAGAAGAATGGGCCACCCGGGCGTCGCGGAATTCCTAAAAGACCAGGATGAGTTCGTGGTAACGGAAGCCGCCCGCGCCATCAACGACGATCTTTCCATCAAAGAAGCATTGCCTGCGCTGGCGGGCCTGCTCAATACCACGCCGTTCACCAACGAAGCGTTGATCCGCCGCGTGATCAGCGCCAACCTGCGCGTGGGCAGCGACGCCGCGCTGCAGGCGCTGACGGTATACGCGCAAAATGATAGGAACCCCGACACCATGCGCGCCGAAGCGGTGGACGTGATCAGCGTTTGGGCGAAACCCTCCGTGCTGGACAGGGTGGACGGGCGCCTGCGCGGCCCCGTGGAAAGGAATGCCGCTATGGTGGCCGAAAGGTCCGGCGCCGCGCTCACCGGGCTGCTGCGCGACAAAGCGCTGGTAGTGCGGCTGAACGCCGCCAAAGCCATCCAGCGGCTGGATGTCAGGTCCGCCGCCCCTGCGCTGCTCGCTTCCCTGCAGTCCGACCGTGAACCGGCCATGCGCTCCGCCGCGCTGAAATCGCTGGTGGCGCTGAAAGACCCGCTGGTGGAAAAAGGCATCCGCCATGCGCTGGCCGACAAAGAGAAAAAAGTGCGGGTGACCGGCCTCGACCTGCTCGAAAAAATGAATATCCCGAAAGACGTAATGGTGAGCCTGCTGACCAACGTGATCGATACCCGCACACGCGAAGAAAAACAGGCCGCCGTGCTCACGCTGGGCAAGCTGCCGCTGGAAAACAGCGGCAAGGCCATCGGGGCGCTGCTCGACAAAATGGCCGCCGGCAAGCTGGGCCCCGATCTTTATCTCGAGCTGGGCGAAGCCATCGACAGCACGCGTTCCACGCAGCTGGCCGCGCGTTATAAGGAGATCAGCGGCAAGCTGTCGCCCAACGAAGTGCTGGCGTCTTATGCGAGCAGCCTCGAAGGCGGCGACCCGCACCGCGGCAGGCAGATATTTTACCGCAACCAGAACGCGCAGTGCATGCGCTGCCATTCTTACGACGACCGCGGCGGCAATGCCGGCCCGCGTCTCAACGGGGTAGCCAACCGCATTTCGCGCGAGCAGATACTCGAAGCCCTCATTTCCCCCAGCGCGCGGCTGGCGCCGGGCTACGGCATGGTGACGCTGGAGCTGAAAGACGGCAAAAAACTCACCGGCGTAATGCAGGGCGAAACCAGGAACGGCATCAAGATCAAGGAAGGTCTTGAGCCGGACAGGGAGATCGCCAGCGCCGACATTGTGAAGAAAACCTTCTCGCCTTCGTCCATGCCGGATATGAAAGCGGTGCTGTCGAAGAAGGAGATCAGGGATGTGGTGAGCTTTTTGGCGGAAGCGAAAGAGGATTAGCGAAACGTGAAATATACGGGATGCTGAAATTTCACAGCCATGCATGAAATTTCTGATAAAAAATAGCTTGAAAAAACACCAAAGGGGCGGTACATCGTATCGCCCCTTTGCATGTCAGCGGGTGAAGGAACATCCCGTTCCTTTCAAAACAGTCATGGATGGAGCTTCTTCTCCAGCTCCGCAAGGTACGCTTCAAAAGCCCCGCTGATCTCCGCTTCGGCTACAGCCTCGGAATGCCCGCCCCCGGCGTGTTTGAGGTGATACCGGCCATCCGCCGTCCGTTCGATTTGCAGTACGGCTTCTTCCTGGCCCATGGGCTTGTACGCCGTGGAAGACGCGGAATGATCGTCCAGCCAGCGCTGGGCGAACGCCGCAAAATCGACCAGGTGCGTGCGTGGAAGATCGGCAAATAATGTATCCCGCAGGTAGATCCTGATATTGCCCTCCATGCGGGCAACGGCATCCAGGCCCGTGTCTGCGGTGAGTGTTTCGGTTGTCTGAAAGGTGATCTTTACCATATTAGCTTATTGGTCTTTAACCCAAACATAAGCATATTCAGCTTTACAAAAAAGCCGTATGGAACATTCATTCCATACGGCTTTTTATAAACGTGCTGTACCGCTTAGAACCTGTACGCGAAGCTGCAGGCGAAATTCCGCTTCCGCTGCGGGTTTACGGACCAGTAGCCGATGTAGTACTGTTCGTTGGTAATATTATTTACGTTCAGCGTGAAACGGAAATGGTCGGCGTTGTAAAACACGCTGGCGTTCAGCAGCGCGTAGCTGGGCAGGAAGAACTGGCCGGTGGCGCTGTTGTCGATCACCAGGTACTCGCCGGCGTAGTTGCCGCCAATGCCCAGGCCGAAGTTGCGGAGGGAACCGTTGCTGAACTTGTACGTAGCCCAGAGGTTCGCCAGGTCCTGCGGGCCCTGGCCGCCGATCACGCGGCCTTTTTCGGCGTAAAAATCGGTGCCGATGCCTTCCAGCACTTCCGTTTTATTGTGGCTGTACCCGGCGAGGATATTCAGGCCGTGCACGGGCTGCGCCGTTACTTCCACCTCAAACCCTTTGCTGCCCGCTTTACCGCCCTGGTAAGCGGTGCCGGCCGGGGGATACAGCGTTCTGTTGGATACGCGGATGTCGTAGTAGGAAACCATCGCCTGCAGCTTGTTGTCAAACAGGTCGGTTTTTACGCCGGCTTCCCATTGGTTGGCCTGTTCGGGCTTCAGCGCCTTGTAGTTGCCGGTGGGCTGCATCGTGTTGTTGTTGTCCGGCGCCCATATTTCGGTAGGGGACACGTTCACGAACGTGTTCATGTAGTTGGCGAAAACGGACACCTTGTTCAGGATGGGCTGGTACACGATACCGAATTTGGGCGACAAAGCGAGCTGGTCGAATTCATCGTCCTTTGTCTCTTCCTTGTCGTCGCCGGGCGTATAGAAGTAGTCTGCGCGCAGGCTTGCCATCACGCTCAGCGCGGGCGTGATGTTCAGCACGTCGGACGCATAGGCGCTGTAAGAATAATTCTCGATGTTGGAGCCGATCGCAGGGTCGAGGCCGGACAGCAGCTGGTCAACGGACGCGCGGGTGAGGTACACCGGGTTGTCCGGGTCGGGGTCGCGGGTATCGCCCCAGGGGGTTACCTGCCTGATCACGCCCCAGCCGCCGCCATTGTCCACGATCTTGCGGCCGTAGAAGTCCAGGCCGATCAACAGGCGGTTGCGCAGGCTGCCTATTTTGAAATCGGCGTTGAAGTTCTGCTGGATGTCGGTGGTGGAAGTGCTCTGGTTCTCGTTATGGATGTAATGCTCGAACCATTCGTCGCCGCTGGCGTCGTCCCAGATATAGGAATAGTAGCCGTCGGATTTGATGGATGCGCGGGATACGACCGTCTGGGAGGTCCACACGTCGGATAATTTATAGATCATCTGCCCCTGTACGTTAAAACGGGGATTGCGGATGGAGAGGTCGTTGCTGGTGAATGACAGCTTCGGGTCCAGCCGTAGCTCTTCGATGTTTTTGAAGTCAAGCGGCGAGAAGCGGTCCGAATGGAAGAACACGGGTGCGACCGATCTTTCTTCCTGCAAAATTTCAGCCTGCAGGCTGAAGGAAAGACGGTCGTTCACTTCATAGCTGAGGGCGGGGGCGAAGAAGAAGGATTTTTTATAGCCCGCGTCCTGGAAGCTGTTCTCGGTATGATAAGCGGTGTTGACGCGCAGCGCGATCTTTTCCGTTTTGCTCAGCGGCGTATTGATGTCGGCCGTGATCCTGTTCAGCCCGTAGCTGCCGAAAGTGTAGGCCACTTCGCCGCCAAAGCTGTGATAAGGTTTTTTGGTGATGGTGTTGATGATGCCGCCATAGCTGTAAAACGCGCCGCCGAACAAAGTGCCGGAAGGGCCTTTGATCACTTCAACGGCTTCTATGTTGGCGGGATCGAGATTGCCGCTTACGAGACCGGGAAGACCGTTGGTGAGCGCGGGTTGCGCGTCAAAGCCCCTCAGCGAGAAATAGGCGGCGCCGTCGCCCGCGCGGCCGGTGGATTCCCAGGTGCGGGAGATGCCGGGCACGTTGCGCATCGCATCGTCGTAAGTGGTGATGTTCTGCTGTTTGAGCAATTCCGCGGACACCACATTGTATACTTGCGGGTTCTCGAGGTTTTTCAGCGGCATTTTCGCGACGATATTGCTTTCTTTAATGGGGCCGCGGGAAGAAACGGTGATCTCCTGCAGCTGCGCGGCGTTGGCGTTCAGCACAAAATCCACTTCCGCGGTCTGGCCCGCGCCTACGGTCACCTGTTTTATCTCGGTGGCGACGCCGATGGCGGAAACCCGGAGGCTCCAGGAGCCGGCGCGCACGTTCTTTATAAGATATTCCCCTTTTTCGTTGCTGATGGCGCCCCACTTGGTTTGCTCGATCTGTACGGTCACATTTACCGCCGGCTGGCCGTCGCTGGTGGTGACGGCGCCTTTTACAAAACCGGTGCTCTGCGCGGATAACGCAGTGGCGGCAAAAAGAAAAGTACAGAGAAGAAGTAGCCTTTTGATCATTGGTTGTTCGTTCTATTGGTGTGAAATAAGAGAGGGCAAAGTTCCAATGACGAAAAGGGAACGGTTTTCGAATTCGGGAAAATTTTGGAGGGGGAGGAGTCAAATGACTTTAATGTGACAACATGCAATGAGGTTTGATCCGCGCCGGCGGCAGGTTAGCGGGAGGTGGCATGTGAAGTGCGTGAGCAGCATCGAAGTAGGGTGGCTGCCCGAGAGAGCGGCGATCAGATTTCCAGCATGAAGCGCTTGCTACCTATCACCTTCCCGTTCACGATGATCTCCAGCAGATGTTTCCCTGCGTAATGTTTGCGCGTGGTGAGGTCCTGGAACAATTGTTTTTTTTCGATCTGCAGCGTTTCTCCCGCCTGCAGTTCCACTTCTTTTAATTTGAATACTTTCTTTGACGTACCGCCCGCCGATTTCACATAATGCACGCCGTAATCGATCACCAGCTTTTGCGGTTTGTCAATTTCGCTTTTTAGCGCGAAAGCGAATTGCAGCGTATCGCCCAGCCGGAGCGATGTTTTGCCGGTTGTGAACCTGCTAATCTTCACCTTCGCATCCTCTCCGAACCCGAAAATGGTCAGCGCCTCCCTGTCGCCTTTTTTTATCAGCGTGCGGATGGCGTGTTTTACGATCCAGGCGGTGTGGCGGT
Organism: uncultured Chitinophaga sp.; assembly: GCA_966250725.1. GTDB lineage: Bacteria > Bacteroidota > Bacteroidia > Chitinophagales > Chitinophagaceae > Chitinophaga. Next base: position 423 of record CBINIO010000010.1, on the reverse strand, counting down.
GGTTTTTATCCCAGGTTTTCACCAGCTGCAGCATGTAGGCCGTATTGTCCTTTGAATGATCGTTGAGATGGTTGGCGACGGATTTGCGCACGTACAGTTCCTCGTCGGTTTTCAGCTTTTCGAGGATGGACTGCGTAAGCGCCGGTTGTTTGATGATCTCGCCGAGCTTGAAAGACCAGGGCAGCCGCGGCCTGCTGCCTTCGGAAGCGAGCCTGCGCACGTGATGGTCTTTGTCTTCCGCCCATTTGTTCATCACTTTCAGCGTTTTGTGCAGGTCGGTTTTGAGGAACTCGCGGATGGCGAATTCGGAAGAGCCCATGGGCGTAAAACGTTTGAGCGCTTCCATGGAAAGGTCGAAATGCGGCTTGCCGTACAGCGCCACGAAATCGGGCAGCACCAGCGCAGTGTAGCCGTTGGGGAGGG
>CBINIO010000009.1:0-22770 GCA_966250725.1 uncultured Chitinophaga sp. | reverse complement strand
AACCGGCCACCCCGACCTTGGCAAGGTCGTGCTCTACCAAATGAGCTACTTCCGCGCTTCCCGTTTTGGGATTGCAAAAATAGGAAACAGTTTGAAATCAGCAAATAATATTTCCATTTCCACAAAAAATATTAGCGCGATACAATACCGGGGCCGTCAATGTTGTTAATTTAAACTTTATCATTGCAGTGCATTAACGACCATTCCACCGCTATCTCATGAAAAAATATGTGCTCTACGGCACACTGTGCCTGGCTGCCTGCGGTCCGCGGAAACAACAGACCCGCCAGCAGCCCGCTACACAGCCGCAACAAACCATATCAAGACCGGAAAACTTCGGGGCGGACGTGGCATTCCTCCGCGAATACACCGAAACCATCATACTGGAAGACAGCACCAGCAAATCGGCCATCGCGCTGGCGCCGGCATGGCAGGGCCGCGTAATGACCAGCACCGCTGACGGCAACGAAGGGAAAAGCCTCGGCTGGATCAACCATTCCCTCATAGCAGAAAAAAAGCTGCAGCCGCATATTAACGCCTTTGGCGGGGAAGACCGCTTCTGGCTCGGCCCCGAAGGCAGCCAGAACAGCTTTTATTTCGCGCCCGGCGATACTTTCGATCTCGCGCACTGGCAGGTGCCCGCCGCGCTTGATTCCGAGCCGTTTAAAGTTGCCGCCCGCACCAAAGCCTCCGTCACTTTCGAGCGCGATATGCAATTGCCCAATTACAAAGGGCATCTTTTTGACATCCACGTAACGCGCACCGTTACGCTTATCGCCCGCCGCGACCTGCGCAACTATCTTGGCGCCAGCCTCCACCGCAGCGTTCACGCCGTTGGCTTCCATTCCGCCAACAGCATTACGAACACCGGCAAACAAAAGTGGGACACGGCTTACGGCATGCCTTCCATCTGGATACTCGGCATGTTCCCCGCCGCCGAAAAAAATACGGTATTCATCCCGATTCGTACAGGCGGCGCCGTTAATGACGAATATTTCGGGAAAGTGCCGGCAGAGCGCCTTGTAAAAGAAAAAAACATCGTGTACTTCCGGGCGGACGCCAAATACCGCAGCAAGATCGGCCTGCGGCAGAAAGCCTGTTACAACGTATTGGGCAGCTACGATCCCGGCAATAAGATCCTCACCATCGTGCAGTTCACCAAACCTTCCACCCCGCATAAATACGTGAACTCATCCTGGGGCATACAGGAGCAGCCGTTCGCAGGCGATGTGGTGAATGCCTACAACGACGGCCCCGCGGGTGAATCCGGCGCGCAGATGGGGCGGTTCTACGAGCTGGAAAGCTCCTCTCCCGCGGCCAGCCTGAAACCCGGCGGGCGGCTGGAACATTATCACCGCACCATCCACCTGCAAGGGAGCGAGCGGCATCTGGATCCTATCGTGAAAAAGTTGTTCGGGGTAAGTTTGAAGGATGTGAAAAACGCTTTCCGGTAATCGGGCCGCTTACCTGGAAACCGTCACGATTTCTCCCGGAGATTGTAAATAAACGGCAATACCAATGCAATACGGCAATTGAAAATTTAGCGCAAGGCATACATACGTACGGCTGCATCACACCGCCTTCACTTCCAGATTATAAATATCCTTTAGCCGCAGCAGGCAAAGGTCCAGGCTTGATTTGGGAATGCCCACCTCCATGCTGCAAAACAGCTGAAGCTCCTGGCTGAACACGGTGCAATTGTTTTGCTTCACCACCATCATCACATCGTTCAGGATGGTATAGTCGAACACCAGACGGTAACGCGCTTCCACGTTCTTTTGCACGGCCGGTATCAGCTGCAGCACCAGCGCGCAGGACATTTTGTAAGCATTGATAAGACCGGGCACGCCGAGCAGCGTGCCGCCGAAATAACGTACTACGATCACCATCACGTCTGTAAGCTGTTTGCTGTCGATCTGCCCGAGTATGGGTTTGCCCGCGGAGCCGGAAGGCTCGCCGTCGTCCACGGCGCGGTATTGCAGCCCGTCGGTTCCCAGCCTGTAAGCGTAACAGTGATGCGTGGCCTTGGGGTGTTCTTTTTTTACTTCCTGCAAACACTCTTTCACCTGCTCGACGGACCTCACGGGGAACGCGTATGCGAGAAACTTGCTTCCCCTGTCCTTAAATTCCGCTACCGCCTTTTTTTCGATCGTATAATAGACTTCCATTTGTTCTTTTTTTATGCCATCCGGCTGTAAACGGCCACTTCATCACCGCCAGCGTCCAGCTTTTCCAGCAGCCGCGCTTCGCCGGTCCCGGGAGCCCTGAGCCCGCCGCCCAACGGCCGCTGCCCGGTGATCACCCGCATTTCGTCCCAGATACCGCTGCGGATAAACTGCTGCAGCAAATTCGCCCCGCCTTCCACGATAATGCTCTGGACGGATTCCGCATGCAGCATCGCCATCACCTGCGGCGCCAGCTCTTTCGAGCGGTCGACGTCCTTTCCCGTGATAAAGATGGTGCGCACCGAGCCGTCGTGCACATGAAAATCGCGGGGTATTTTACCGTCGAGGTCCAGCACGATGCGGACGGGGCTTTTACCCGGCCAGAGCCGCGTATCAAGCCGGGGATTGTCGTTCAGCGCGGTGCGCGTCCCCACCATGATGCCGGCTTCGCGGCTGCGCCATTGATGCACCAGCCTGTCTGCATACGGCCCGGAGATCCGCACCGGCGAGCCGTCCGGCGGGGCCATGAACCCGTCAGGGCTTTGCGCCCATTTGAGGATCACGTACGGCCGGCGCTGCTCGTGGAAGGTAAAAAAACGGCGGTTCACTTGTCTGCATTCCGCTTCCAGCACGCCTGTGGTCACTTTCACGCCTGCGGTGCGGAGCTTTTCGATGCCTTTCCCCGCCACTTCCGAAAAGCTGTCCACACAGCCGATCACCACTTCCGGGATGTTGCGGGCAATGATCAGATCGGCGCAGGGCGGCGTTTTGCCGTGATGGGCGCAGGGCTCGAGGCTTACGTACATCACGGAATGCGGGATCAGCTCCTGCAATTCGGGCTCCACGCTGTTCACGCAGTTCACTTCCGCGTGGGCCTCGCCGTATACCCGGTGAAACCCTTCGCCAATGATCTTCCCTTCATGCACCAGCACCGCCCCCACCATCGGGTTGGGCGCCACCATGCCTTCGCCGTTGAGAGAAAGGCTGATGCATCGCTGCATAAAAATTTCGTGCGGCTGGTCGTACATGATTGCGGCTGAAATGATAAGTTTGTACAAAAATATCGTTTCAACGGCGATTTTCCCGTTGATTATCTGAATATCATGACCATTCAATCCGCATTCGCCGGGCTTACCGCCGCCATCAGGCACCTGTACGATGCCCGCGAAGCCGCCAACATCGGGCATCTGCTGATGGAGCACATCACCGGGCTGGGCAAGCTGGACCGCATCGTGCATAAGGACGGCGACCTCACTCCCGCGCAGGAAACGCAGTACCGGCAGGCGCTTGCAGACCTGCTGACGCATAAACCCATCCAGCACATTACCGGCAAAAGCTGGTTTTATGGGCTGGAGCTGCACGTAAGCGACCAGGTGCTGATACCCCGTCCCGAAACGGAAGAGCTGGTGGAATGGATATTGAAAGATCATCCCAAACAGCCCGCCTGGCGCCTGCTGGACGTTGGCACGGGCAGCGGCTGCATCCCTGTCGCCCTCAAAAAACACTGGCCTTCGGCGGATATCTGGGCCATGGACGTCAGCGCCGGCGCCATCGCCCTGGCCACCCGCAACGCCGGCCTGCAGCATACGCCCATTCGTTTTGTATTGCAGGACGTGCTGCACCCCGATGCTTCGCAGGTGCTTCCCTCCCTCAATATCATCATCAGCAACCCGCCTTACATTCCCAACAAGGAACGCGCGGAAATGCAGGCGCTGGTGTCGGAATTCGAACCTTCCCTGGCGCTGTTCGTGCCCGACCAGGACCCGCTGCTGTTCTACCGCCGCATCGCGCGGCTCGCGAACGAAAAGCTGGAAACCGGCGGCAAGCTGTATTTCGAGATACATGAATCCTTTGGAAAAGAAGTAGTGCAATTGCTGGAAAAAGAAAATTTCACAGAAGTGCAACTGCGGCAGGACATGTTCGGCAAAGACCGCATGGTGAAAGCCGTAAAAAAGTGAGGCGGGTTAAGCGGCAGGACATGTTCGGCAAAGACCGCAGATCGTTTGGCTTCGGCCAATAAATGAGGGCTGACCGTAACGTCCGGTCAGCCCCGTATGCTGCATGATCAGTTTATCTTTTCGCCGATGGCGGGGCATTCTGCGGATTGGCAGTGCCCAGCACGGTTTTGGCCCCCAGTTCCCGCGCGATCTGCATGACTCCTACCACCAGGCCGATGGGCACGGTCTCTTCGGCGTTTATCACCACCGTGGGGTCCACTTCGCCGGGCGGGAGTTTGGTAACCAGCACATCGCGCAGGGTGGCGAAATCCACCTTGTTCGTTCCCACGTAATATTGCTGCGCCGCGTCAATGCTCACTACCACCGTCTGTTTTGCTTTGGTATTGCTTTTGGCCTTGGGCAGCATCAGCTTGATAACGTTGGGGTTGGCCAGTGAAGACACGATCAGGAAAAACAGGAGCAGGATGAACAGGATGTCGTTCAACGCGCCGCTGTGCACTTCCGCCGAGCCTTTTTTTGTCCTCCGCAAATTCATATTTACCAGTTTCGAATTGTCAATGATTATTTAGAAGGTTCCAGCAGCACGTCGATGAACTCTGAAGAAGAACCTTCCATTTTATTGATCACCTTGTCTATCTGCGCCTGCAGGTAACTGTACCCGATATAGGCCACCAGGCCGATAATGAGACCGGCGGCGGAGGTCACCATTTTTACATAGATGCCGCCCGCGATCATGCTGAGGGTGATGTCGGAGGTCTGCGAAATGTTGAAGAAGGTCTGGATCATCCCGGCGATGGTGCCGAGGAAGCCGAACATCGGCGCGATACCCGCGATGATGGCGAGGATCACGAGGTTCTTTTCCATTTTGTAGATCTCCAGCTTGCCGACGTTCTCCATGGATTTCTCGATGGCGTCCGTCGGTTTGCCGATGCGCTGGATGCCTTTGTCGATCATGCGGGCGATGGGCCCGGCGGTGTTTTTTGACAAAGAGCGCGCCGCGCTGATATTGCCAGAGGTGATGTGATCGCGCACCATCGGCATAAAATTGTTTTCCAGCTTACCTGCCCGCGAAATGGTGATATACCTTTCCACGAACACGTATACGGCTATCACGGAAAGTATGCCCAGCGGGATCATGAGGGGGCCGCCCTTTACGATCATATCCCAGAGCTTGATCTCCTGGGGCGCTGCGGCGGCCGCGCTGATGCCGGCGGCCACGGTATCCGGCTTTGCCTGCAAAAGCGTGTCTTGCAAAACTGTAACGAGTCCTAGCAACATGTATTGAATTTTATCCTTTCAAATGTGTATACGCTAAAGTATAACAAGGGTTTAAAGTAATAATAAAAACGGATTTGCCCCGGAAAATATTATCAGCTGCGTTCCTCCCAAACCTGCACGAGATGCACGATGGTGTCCACCGCCTTTTGCATGTCCTGCACGCTCACGTATTCGTGTTTGCTGTGCAGCGCCATTTCGCCGGTGAAGATGTTCGGGCAGGGCAATCCCATGAAAGACAGCCTGCTGCCGTCCGTTCCGCCCCTGATGCTCATTTTCAGCGGTTTAACGCCCGCGCGTTTGATCGCTTCCTCTGCGTTGGCAACTACTTCGGGATGTTTGTCGAGCACCTCCTTCATGTTGCGGTATTGTTCGGTGACCTTGAACTCGCCTTTTACGCCGGCATGTTTCGCCACTTCGGTTTCCATCAGCTTGCGGAGGAAAAATTCATGTCCCTCCAATTCCGCGGTGGTAAAATCGCGGATGATAAAATCGATCTCCGCCTTTTCCGTGATACCCTCGATGCGCACCGGGTGTATAAAACCCTGGCGGTCTTCAGTGGTTTCGGGGGACAGGATATCTTTCGGCAGCGCATGCAAAATATCCGCCGCGATCTTCACCGCGCTTACCAGCTTGTTTTTTGCCGCGCCCGGATGCACGCTGATGCCGTGTATGGTGATCTTCACGCCATCTGCGGAGAACGTTTCGTCCTCCAGCGCGCCCAGCTCGCCGCCGTCCAGCGTATAACCAAAGTCCGCGCCCAGCCGCTTCATGTCCACATGCTCCACCCCGCGGCCCACTTCTTCGTCGGGCGTAAACAGAATCCTGATCTTCCCGTGTTTCACTTCCGGGTGCTGCACGAGGTATTGCGCCGCATCCATGATCTCGGCCACGCCTGCCTTGTTATCGGCTCCCAGCAAGGTGGCGCCGCTGGCGGTGATGATATCGTCGCCGGTCTTTCCCGCGAGGTAAGGATGCTCCTTTACGGAGATCACCTGCGAAACGTCGTCCGGCAGCACGATGTCCTTTCCGTCGTATGCCTTGTGCACAATGGGTTTCACGTTAGCGCCGCTGCAATCGGGCGCGGTGTCCATATGCGCGCAAAGACAGATGACGGGCACTTTTTTATCCGTGGTGGCCGGGATGGTGGCGTACACGTAGCCATATTCGTCGGTCACCGCATCGGAAATGCCGATCTGCTGCAATTCCTGTACCAACAAGCGGGACAGGTCCTTTTGTTTTTCGGTGGAGGGGAAAGTTTTGCTCAGGGGGTCGGACTGCGTGTCGATCTGCACATAGCGCAGGAAACGCTCCGTTACTGAATACGCGTAATTATTGTTCATGGTGTAAAAGTAAAAAAGAAAAAAGCAGGTCGATGCCCGCTTTTTTCTGAAAAATATTTGTGATGAATGGAATGTACTAGACTATTTCCACCAGCTCGATGTCGAAGATCAGCGCCTCGCCCGCGAGCGGGTGGTTGGCGTCGAGCGTGATGAACTCGGAGCCGATGGCCGCTACTTTCACGGGGAACACCTGGCCTTGCGGGTTGCTCATCTGCAGCTCCATACCCACGGTGGGATTGAGGTCTGCCGGGATGTTCGCTTTGGGGAACTCCATGATCAGCTCGTCGCTTTTCGGGCCGTAGGCTTCTTCCACCGGGATGTTCAGCGTTTTTTTGTCCCCCGGCTTCATGTCCAGCACGCCGTTATCGAACCCTTTGATCACCATTCCGGAGCCCACCTTGAATTCCAGCGGATCACGGCCTTCTGAGGAATCAAAAGTGTTGCCATTCTGTAACCGGCCGTGATAGTGAACCCTAACCGTATCTCCGGACTTAACTTGTTGCATATAAAATATTTAAAATAAGATAATAGACAGTGAAGGTACTGATTTTGTTTTTGATTTACCGTTCAGCCGTGGGATTTTGTTGGCATCAACATTACCTTTGCTTCCATGAGGATCATTTTTATGGGCACGCCGGAATTTGCGGTGGCCTCCCTGGATGCGCTGGTACAGCATGGCTACGATGTGGCGGCGGTAGTGACCGCGCCTGACAAGCCTGCGGGCAGAGGTTTGCAGCTGCATCAGAGCGCGGTGAAACAATATGCCGTTTCGAAGAACATTCCCGTGCTGCAGCCGGAGAAATTAAAAAATCCCGCGTTCCTCGAAGAGCTGCGGTCTTATGGCGCCGATCTGCAGGTAGTGGTGGCCTTCCGCATGCTGCCGAAGGCGGTGTGGGATATGCCGCGCCTCGGCACGGTGAACGTGCATGCCTCGCTGCTGCCGCAGTACCGCGGCGCCGCGCCGATCAACTGGGCGGTGATCAACGGTGAAAAAACGTCCGGCGTTACCACTTTCAGGCTGCAGCACGAGATCGATACCGGCAATATCCTCTATTCCTCCGAGGTGCCTGTACGCGACGATGAAACCGCCGGCGAGCTGTACGATACGCTGATGAAGGAAGGCGCGAAAGTGCTGATACAAACAGTAACGGCACTGGAAAAAGGCGACATCGGCGGTACGGTGCAAAACAACATCCCTCCCGAGGAGCTAAAACATGCGCCGAAAATTTTCAAGGAAGATTGCCGGATCGACTGGAACAAACCTGTTGCCGACATTTACAACCTCATCCGCGGCCTAAGCCCCTACCCTACGGCGTTCACGACGCTGCAGGATAAAACGCTGAAGATATTCAAAGCGGAAAAAGAATTGTCGGAACATTCCCACGCACCCGGCTCGGTGCATACCGATCAGAAAACATACCTGAAATTCGCGGCGCCCGGCGGGTATATCAACGTCATCGACCTGCAGCTGGAAGGGAAAAAAAGAATGGGGGTGACGGAGTTTTTGAGAGGGTTCAGGTTTTGAGTGGTTTCTCCGGGGTTCAGGTGTAAATAGGGTATTGACGGAAAGTTGCGTGGGAACAATTTCTTTTTTTTAAAGTTCATGTTTATTCAGACAGCGTTTTCTCCCGATAAACAAACTGGCCGTATCAAACAATTGATACGGCCCGTTTTTATGTGATGAATGTACTGGCTTTATTATCGCTCGTCATAAGCCAGCTCGCAATAAAACCTCGGTTGTGTGATGCCGAGCGCGTCCTGCGCGGCGTCGCTGAGTTTGATGATGAGGTTCGCATTCGCTTTGAGCTGCGGGATGGCGTCGAGCACTTTGGCGTAGATGGAACGGCCGGTGAGCGGGTTGGTCACTTTCAGGATGGTGCCGCGCGGCGCGGTGTTGTGCAGCGCGTAATATTTGCCTGAACCGATGATCGCGTTGCTTTTAAACCAGCTGCCGGGGCCTTTTTCGCCGACCACGTCGCGGCCGTTGTTTGTCTGCTGCCTGTAGATCTGCTCGAAACTGCCATCGGGCACTACCGGCGTTCTTCCCAGGCTGGTGGGAACGGGCGCTTCTTTTTCAGCGGGTTTTGTTTCGGGTGCGGCGGATTGTGTGGAGGCAACGGGTTTGTATTCGTCTTCCGCGGACTGTGAGGAGCCGGTAGAAGCCGCGGACTGCGGCCTGGTTACGGATGTTTCCTGCGCGGGTGTTTCGGCTCTGGGAGCAGGCTTTGTTTCCTGCGCAGGCGGTTCGGCCCGGGGAGCCGGTTTGGTCTCCGGTGCGGCGGGCTGTGGTGCGGGCGTATTTACCGCCACCGTAGCGGACGATACCGCGGAATTGCCGCTGCCTTTTACATATCCCACGATCAGGTAAGCGTCTTTCTGAAGACCGTCGCCATTGATGTGGTTCCATTCGCGCACATTGTCCAGCGGCACCTTGGCGTATTTTACATGGATGCGGTAAAGGGTCTCCTTTTCCAGCACGCGGTGATACACGGGTCTTACGCCCGCGCCCGCGTTCTTCGCCTGCACAAAATTATTTTTATTCAGCGGAATCGCTACCTGCGCGCCCAGGCCAAGCCCCTGGTCCATCTGCATATTATTCCTCGCGGCAATGTCTTTCGGGCTGAGACCGTATGTACGGCCCAGGCTGTACAAGGTTTCCCCCTTCTTCACCGTGTGCGTCAAATACAGATCGGGTGAAACGCCCTGTACGATCAGCGTATCCTGTGCGGCTACCCTTATTGTACCGGTCATCAAAACACCTATCAAAACTGACTTTAACATAACTTCTAATACTTTAAGGAAACGAATATATGTGTTTAATACGAAATTTTATTTATTACTGAACGGCAAAAAACTGAATTTGTTGCAGCCTCCCAAACCTTACGGGCACTATTTCTTCACATGTTTATAAGTCGGGCGCGCCGGCTTTCAGGATGCGCAATTCTTTCGGGTAATAATTGTTGACGCGGTTGGGCAGCACTTTCGCCCAGCCCAGGTTTTTCCCCTTGAAACGCATGAGGTTCCAGCCTTTCGCCGCATCTTCCAGCACCAGCTCTTCCTTCCGGAGGTACCGCAATGCCTGCTCCGGCGAAAGCTCCACCGCCGGCAGCTCCTCCGCGATGCAGGTGCTCAATGCCAGCTGGTGATCGGGCACCAGCTCTTTCGCCGCCAGCTGGCCCGCTTTCACGCCGGCTTTGCGGAGGTACAACTGTTTTTGCAGCAGGGGAATTTCTTTTGCCAGCGACGGCGCAAGCACGATAGCTTCGCCGTTATGCGCCATCAGCGCCATTTCCGTGCCGTTTTGCAGCCATGGCAGCACCAGCTCCGCTTCTTTTTTCGACAGGCTGCCGAACGCGCCTTTTATTTTCGGCGGTGCGCCCGCGGTGCCGGTTTTGCGGAAACACGCGATAAAAAAACCTTCGCCCATCACCCGGTCGGGATAAAAACGGTAACCCTTCGCATGATGACGCGGGGACGCCGTTTCCACGATCTGCCAGTCGGGCTGCAGCTGCAGCGGGATATTTTCCATGTCGAAATTTTCCATCAGCCAGTCCATGATCTGCTCGTCTTCTTCCACGGCATAAGAGCAGGTGGAATAAATAAGCGTGCCGCCCGGTTTGAGCGCGGGCAGCGCGTCCGCCAGTATCCTTTGCTGGCGCTGGCTGCATAGGATCACATTGTCCTGGCTCCATTCGCCGATCGCGGCGGGGTCGCGGCGGAAAAGACCGGAGCCGGAGCAAGGGGCGTCCACTACCATCAGGTCGAAATAGCCGGGCAGGCGCGCAAAATCGCGGGGATCGTTGTTGGTCACCACCACGTTCGCCGCGCCCCAGCGGGTGATATTGTCCGCCAGCAGGGCGGCGCGCGTCTTGATCACTTCGTTGGCGACGAGCAGGCTGTCCGGGTGCAGCACGCCTTGCATCAGCGTGCTTTTGCCGCCGGGCGCGGCGCAAAGGTCGAGCGCTTTGAGCGGCTGCCCGCCGGTGGTTTGCCGGATAGCTTCTTCGAGGAACATGGAAGAGGCTTCCTGTACATAATACGCGCCGGCATGGAAATACGGATCGAAAGTGAAAGAGGGGCGGCTGGAAAGATAATAGCCGCTTGCGGCCCAGGGAACGGGCGATGTTCCCAGCTGCGGGAACGCTTCGCCGATGCCGGTTATTTTTTGCGTTTGCAGCCTGACGGAAGTGATGCGTTCGGGCGACTGATGCACCCGGAGGAACGTTTCTTCCCGGAAACCGGGAAGGCCCTGCAAAGTATCGGTAAAAGCCTTGGGTAATGCTGGCAAAATCGGTTTTTGCGCAAAGTTACTGTTTTTCGATTTTTTGCTGAAAGCGGTTCAGCGCCGGCAGCGTGATTGTCGCGAAGCATTCGGTTCCCGCATGACGGCATGTTTCAACCTGTAATCTTCGCCTCGCCAACCGGCTGCTGCAGATATGATTGCATGTTAAACTCAAAGCATCTTCACCTCGCCAACAAGCTGCTGCAGCACCGTTTTCGCATCGCCGAAAAGCATAGAGGTTTTAGGCTGGAAGAACAATTCGTTCTCAATCCCCGCATAACCCGGCTTCATGCTGCGTTTGTTCACGATCACCATTTTTGCCTGCTCCACTTCCAGGATGGGCATGCCGTAAATGGGACTGGAAGGATCGTTCTTCGCCGCAGGGTTCACCACATCGTTCGCGCCGAGCACCAGCACCACGTCGGTGGTGGACATCGCCGCGTTGGCCTGCTCCATTTCCTCGAGCTTTTCATACGGCACGTCCGCTTCCGCCAGCAGCACGTTCATATGCCCCGGCATGCGGCCCGCCACGGGATGAATGGCGTAATTCACTTCCACCCCGTGCTCTTCGAGCAGCTTCTCCAGCTCATGGCACACATGCTGCGCCTGCGCGACGGCCAGCCCGTAACCCGGCACTATCATCACTTTGCTGGCATAACGAAGCACTACGGCCGCGTCGGACAGGCTGATCTCCTTGTAATTCCCCTGCACCCTGTCGCCCCCGCCGCCCGCGGCGGAAGCGCCGAAAGAACCGATCAGCACGTTCTTGAGCGAACGGTTCATGGCCTTGCACATGAGAATGGTGAGTATGGTGCCCGCGGAACCGACGAGAATACCGCCGGTGAGCATCACGGGATTGTTGTACAGGAAACCGCCGCAAGCCGCCGCCACGCCGGTGAAAGAGTTGAGCAGGGATATGACCACGGGCATGTCCGCGCCGCCGATGGGCATTACGAACAGCACGCCGTAAGAAAGGGACAATGCCAGTATGATATAAAAAAACGCGCTCAGCCCGGCCAGCGAATTGCCGGAATCGAACTCGATGGAAGCATCGTTTATTTTGAGCGAAACGTCGGGCGCGCCGGTTTGATGCGCGGATACGAGCAGCCAGCCCATCAGCACGACGATCACGCCGAGCACCACCAGGTTCACGATATGCTGGCCTTTAAAGGCAAAGTCTTTGATCTTCCCGTTCAGCTTGCCCCAGGCGATCACGCTGCCGGCGAACGATACGCTGCCGATGATGAGCCCGAGCAATATCACCAGCAGTTTGCCGGTAACGTTGGTGAACGCATTATATTCCGCGCCTGCGATGATCGCCCTGAAACCCGCCATGATATTCACTTCCGCGCCGCCGTGCGCAAGGTGGTCGAACTCCACGATGGAGATCAGCATGGCGCAGGCACCGCCCATGCCGTTGAACATGCTCACCATTTCGGGCATGGCGGTCATCTTCACCTTTTTGGCCGCCAGCACGCCGACCACGGAGCCGATGGCGAGCCCCGCAAATATCCATCCGTAATTGCCGAGCCGCTCCCCGTTCTCTTCGTACAGGAAAATGGTGCCGGCGATGGCGATGAACATGCCCGCGGCCGCTATCAGGTTGCCTTTGCGGGCGGATGCGGGATTGCTGAGCATTTTCAGGCCGATGATGAACGTGACCGAACCGATCAGGTAGGCCGCGGATAATATTCCAGGGGGGATGTTCAGGAGAATTCCAGGCATAAACAGTTATTTCTTCTTTTTAAACATTTCCAGCATCCGGTCTGTCACCACAAAACCGCCCACCACGTTGAGCGTGCCGAGTATCACGGCTAAAAAACCGAGGATGAGCGCGAGGTAATTGTCGGGCTCCGCTTTGCCCATCACGATGATGGCGCCGATGATGACCACGCCGTGTATGGCGTTGGCGCCGCTCATCAGCGGGGTATGCAGCACGGACGGCACGCGGCCGATCACTTCGATGCCGAGAAAAATGGAGAGTATGACGACATACACCATTTCGATATGCAGTTGTAAAAAATCCAGTACTGCGGTCATATTCAGCGTGTTTATTGTTTTGAAGAGCTTATACGGCGGCGGGTTGCAGCTGTTTCACACGATCGTTCACGATCTCCCCGTTATGCACGATGCAGGCGCCCTGCACCAGGTCGTCCTCGAAGTTGAGATGGACGGCGCCTTCTTTGGTCAGTATCAGTTTCAGGAAATTCAGTACGTTGCGGGCGTACAGTTTGCTGGCATCCGCCGGGGCCGTGCCCGCGAGATCGGAGTTGCCGATAACGGTCACGCCGTTGTGCGTGACGGTGGCCGCGTCTTTGGTGACTTCGGTATTGCCGCCGGTGGCCGCCGCCAGGTCGATGATCACGGAGCCGGGGCGCATGGATTCCAGCATGGTTTTGCTGATCAGTATGGGAGCGGGTTTGCCGGGTATCTGCGCGGTGGTGATGATGATGTCCGCCTTCGCCGCGCTTTCCGCGATCTTCGCGGTTTGCCGCGCCTGGTAGTCAGCGGACTGCTCCACGGCGTAACCGCCTGCTTTGGAGGCGTCCGCCGCGCCTTCCACTTCCACGAACTTTGCGCCGAGGCTCATCACTTCTTCCTTTACGGCCGGCCGCGTGTCGAACACTTCCACCACGGCCCCCAGCCTGCGCGCGGTGGCGATAGCCTGCAAACCGGCCACGCCCGCGCCGAGTATGAGCGCTTTGGCCGGCGGAATGCTGCCCGCGGCCGTCATCAGCATCGGGAAATAACGCCCATACGTATACGCCGCGAGCAATACGGCCTTATACCCGGCGATGTTCGCCTGCGAGCTGAGCACGTCCATCACCTGCGCGCGCGTGGTACGGGGAATGGTATCGAGACTGAAAACGGTGAATTTTTTTGCGGCCCATTGCTGCATGAGCGCGGGGTTGTAAAGCGGCTGGTAAATCCCCATCCAGATCTTTCCCCCGGAGGTCTGCTCCCAGTCCTGCCGGTCGGGCGGGCGGATGGAAAGCAGCAGGTCCGCCTTTTGCAGCATTTCGCCGCGCGGCTTCAGCGCCGCTCCTGCTGCTGTGTACATGGCATCCGGGTAAAATGCGTTCTCTCCCGCCCCTTCTTCCACCCACACTTCCACGTGCTGCTGCACAAGCTGTTTCACTACTTCCGGAACGAGCGATACCCTGTTCTCTCCTGATTTTTCTTTCAATACGGCCAGGATCATCAGCGTTGATTTTTGCTGATGGAATTTAAAGAAAAAAGCGGAGAAACCGCCCGGCGCGCATAAAAAAAGCCTGCGCCGATCGTGTATGCACAGCGCAGGCTTCGGTATTATTTTCAAAACGGCCTCAGACCGTTACTGCTTCCATCTTTTCGCGGCACAGGTTGCCCAGGGCCTTTACCCATACGGGATGCGTGTTCATGCAAGGGATCATCACAAAGCTGTCGCCGCCGCTGCTGATGAAGGTATGTTTCCCTTCCACGGCGATCTCTTCCAGCGTTTCGAGACAATCGCTCACAAAAGCGGGACAGGCCACCAGCAGCTTTTTCTTTCCCTGCGCGGGCAGCTGGCGGAATGTTTCGTCCGTATAAGGCCGTATCCATTCCTCGCGCCCCAGCCTGCTCTGGAAGCTCATGCTCCATTTATCCCGCGGGATGCCCAGCTCGCGCGCCACCAGCTCCGAGGTGACCGTCACCTGGTGTTTGTAGCATTGCGTATGCGCGGCGCTGCTTACATGACAGCAATCGTTCACTTTCATGCAATGCCCGCCGGTGATGTCGCCTTTGCGCAGGTGCCGCACCGGCACGCCGTGATAGCTGAACAGCACGTGATCGTACTCCTTTTCGAGATAAGGCCGCATGCTTTCGGCCATGGCGTGAATGTAATCCGGGTGCTTGTAAAAGGGCTCCACTATTTTCAGCTCGAAGGGATAACGTTTTTTGCGGTAAATGGCCTTTGCGTATTCGGCGGCGGTTTCGTAGCTGCTCATCGCGTAATGCGGGTAAAGCGGCACGAGTATCACCTCTTTCAGGCCCGGGTGCTCTTTCATGAGCTTTGCGAACGTATCCGCGGGCGAAGGGTTGCCATAACGCATGGTGATCTCCACCGGTATTTCGAGGTCGTGCCGCAGCGCCTTTTGTAATTGCTGCGTCAGCACGATGAGCGGAGAACCTTCTTCCCACCAGATGCTTTTGTACGCTTCAGCGCTTTTTTCCGCGCGCTTCGGCACGATCACGCCGCCCACGAGCAGCTTGCGCATCAGCCAGGGGTAATCGATCACCCGCTTGTCCATCAGGAATTCGAGCAGGTACCGTTTTACGTCCGCAACGGAGGTAGAGTCCGGCGAACCGAGGTTCATCAGTATAATTGCAGTATCAGACTTCGCGACCATAAGACCTAAAAAATTGATGCAAAAGTAAGCGCTTTTGATGCTTTCTCCTTCACTTTCTGTCATCGAATTGTTAGATTCAATACAATGAAAGCCCTTGCGCACAGCAGTGTTTGCCATGACTTCCATCATCGCCCGCGCGTGCGGTTATGTCACCGGTATGTTGTAACGCAATGCAGTACAGCGTATCGGCATACATGACCAAAATCATTTTTTTGGAAGGCAGTTGTACAGGGGTAGAAATGACAGACGAGTGACAGCTATGGGCGTGGTTTTGAAGCGCAGGCCTGTATTTTTGCAACCGGAAGCTTTTTTAGAAAAATCATGCAGGTCAATCAGCCCAAAGACATATCGAATTTTCATATCGTTGGAATCAACTATAAGAAAACTGACGCTGCGATCCGTGGATTATTTGCGATTAACCAGGACCAATACCAGCAACTCTTACTCGCCGCGAAGGCGGCAGGCATGAACGATCTGTTCGTGCTTTCCACCTGCAACCGCACCGAAATTTACGGTTTCGCCGCCGATCCGAAGGATATGGGGGCTTTGCTGTGCAATGCGGCGGGCGGCAATCCGCAGGTGTTCGCTGAAATGGCCTATCACAAATCCGGCGAACAGGCCATCCGCCACCTTTACCATGTAGGCACCGGGCTCGACTCGCAGATACTCGGCGATTACGAGATCATCGGGCAGATCAAAGGCGCCGCCAAGTTCGCCAAAGCGGAGGGATGCGTGGGCACTTTCCTGGAAAGGCTCGTCAACAGCGTGCTGCAGGTTTCCAAGCTCATCAAGAACGAAACAGGGCTCAGCTCGGGCACCGTATCCGTCGCGTTCGCGGCGGTGAGGCTGCTTGAAAACAAAGTGAGCGACATACAAAATAAAAAGATCGTGCTGCTGGGCGTGGGCAAAATCGGCCGCAACACCTGCAAGAACATGATGGAATACCTGGGCGTGAGCAACATCACGCTCATCAACCGCACCACCGCCGTAGCGGAAGATTTTGCCGGGAAACACGGGCTCCAATATGCGCCTTACGAGCAGATGGACGAAGTGCTGAAAAACGCTGACATCATTCTCGTCGCCACCAACGCCCCTTCCCCCACCATTCTCAAAACGCATGTGGAAGACGCGGCCCCCAAGCTGATCGTGGACCTTTCCATCCCCTTCAACGTAGCCCACGACGTGAAAGAGCTCGCGCATGTGGACGTGGTGAACGTGGACGAGCTGAGCAAGGTGCAGGACGAAACCCTTCAGAAACGCCTGAACGAAGTGCCCAAAGCGATGACCATCATCGAAGAGCACATGGAGGAGTTCCTCTACTGGTTCAAAATGCGCAAACATGCCGTAGTGCTGAAGGCGGTGAAAGAAAAGCTCACCGAGATCCACGCCCGCGAAATAAAGGAACAGAAAAACGGCGCGCAGTACAAGCTGGAAGACATCGAGGCGGTCTCTTCCCGCATCATCCAGAAAATGATCAATCTCATGGCCGGTAAAGTGCGCCGCGAAGCTGAATCGGACAAGGGCGACCAATACATCGCCATGATCAGCGAAATATTCGAGACCGGTAATAACCAGGAATAAGCAATGGACAAAGTTATCAGGATAGGTACACGGGACAGCCAGCTCGCATTGTGGCAGGCTAACCTGGTGAAAGATCTTTTGACCGCCAGCGGCCATGCCGTAGCGCTCGTTCCCATCAAAAGCGACGGGGACATCGACCTTATTACCCCGCTTTACGAAATAGGCGTGCAGGGCATATTCACCAAAAGTCTTGACGCTGCGATGCTCGCGGAAAAGATAGACATTGCCGTGCATTCCTTCAAAGATGTGCCCACCCAGCTGCCCAAAGGCCTCGTCAACGCCGCCGTGATCAAACGCGGCCCCGTGAAAGACCTGCTGGTGTACAAAAACGGCACGGCTTTTCTGAACGACGGCGATTACGTCGCCAATATCGCCACCAGCAGCATCCGCCGCAAGGCGCAGTGGCTCCGGCGTTATCCGCATCACCAGCTGCACAACCTGCGCGGCAATGTGAACACGCGGCTGCAAAAGCTGGCCTCCGAGAACTGGGACGCCGCCATCTTTGCCGCCGCCGGCCTGGAAAGGATCAATGTAAGGCCCGCCAATTCAGTGATACTCGACTGGATGCTGCCCGCCCCCGCGCAGGGCGCCATCGTAGTGGCCTGCCGTGAAAACGACGGGTTCTGCCGCGAAGCGCTCGCTTCCCTCAATCATCCCGAAACCGCGCTTTGCACCGGCATAGAAAGAGCTTTCCTCCGCACCCTGCTCGGCGGCTGCACCACGCCCATCAGCGCTTACGCGTATGTGGACGGCAACCGGCTCGTGTTCGAAGGCAACCTTTGCAGCCTCAATGGCGACCGCAGCATTACCGTTACCCGCCAGGTGCCCGTAAGCGAAGCCGAAGGCATCGGCCAGGCCGCGGCGGAAGAAGTGCTGGCAAAAGGCGGCGACGTTATTATCGAAGAGATCAGGAATGCCCAGGCATAAATACCGCATATTAAGCACAAAGCCGCTGCCCCAGGAGCTGGTGCACGAAGCCGCGCAGCACGACATCACTTTGCTGGCGCAGGCTTTCATCGACGTACAGCCGGTGATAACGCCGGAAATGCGCCGGCGCATCCAGGCGCTGTCCGCCGCGGGCACCATACTCGTATTCACCAGTCCCAACGCCGTAAAATTCGTGACCGGCGTATGGATGCACGACGAAAAGAACCTGGCCGCCCGGCACCGTGTGTATTGCCTGGAAGGCGCCACGCGGCAGGCCGCGGAAGAAAGGATGCGCAACGTGGTGATAGAAGGCACCGCCGCCAATTCGCTGGAGCTGGCGAAACGCATCGTGCGGGACGGCATTACGGACAAGGTGATCTTTTTCAGCGGCAACATCCGCCGGCCCGATCTGCCGGACTTCCTGCGGGAAAACGGCATATCGCTTGAGGAGATGACCGTGTACCATACCGTGGAAACGCCCATGGAGCTGGACGAGGATTACGACGGCGTGTTGTTTTTCAGTCCCAGCAGCGTGCGCAGCTTTTTTACGAACAACGCGCTGCCCGCCGGTACCGTATGTTTCGCCATTGGCGGCACTACCGCCGCGGCCGTAAGCGCGCTCGCGCAAAACCGGGTGATCACCAGCCCCGCGCCCTCCGTGGCAAAGCTGGTGGAAACAGCTATTTTTTACTTTGACAATATCAATTGCTACGAATGAGCGGATTACAGAACGACTTACTGCTGAAAGCACTGGCCGGAGCGCCCGTTTCGCGCCCGCCGGTATGGATGATGCGCCAGGCCGGCCGTTTCCTGCCTGATTACATCAAGCTGCGTGATAAATATTCCTTTTTTGAACGCTGCCAGACGCCCGAGCTCGCCACCGAGATCACCGTGATGCCGGTGGACCAGGTAGGCGTGGACGCCGCGATCATCTTCTCCGACATCCTCGTGGTGCCGCAGGCCATGGGCATGGAAGTGCAGCTGGTGGAAAAAGTGGGGCCGCTGCTGCCGCAGCCTGTAAAATCCGCCGCAGACCTTGCGCGTATCGAGATACCCGATGTGAACGAGCGCCTGCATTACGTAATGGACGCGCTGAAGCTCACCAAACAGACGCTGGCCGGCCGCGTGCCGCTCATCGGCTTTGCCGGCGCGCCCTGGACGCTGCTGTGTTACATGGTGCAGGGCAAAGGCTCCAAAACCTTCGACGAAGCAAAAGCATTCTGCTATACGCAGCCCGAAACCGCGCACGAGCTGCTCAACCGCGTGACCGAAACCACCATCGCCTACCTGAAAGCGCAGGTGCTGGCCGGGGCGGACGTGGTACAGATATTCGATTCCTGGGGCGGCCTGCTGAGCCCGGAAGATTTCGAGGAATTTTCCCTTCGTTATATCCGCCGCATCGTGGCTGAAATGCAGGGCATCGCGCCGGTGATCGTGTTCGCCAAAGGCGCATGGTTCGCGCTGGAAGAAATGGCGGCTACCGGCGCGCAGGGCCTCGGTCTCGACTGGTGCATCAAACCGCAGCTGGCGCGCGAGTTCGCAGGACCGGGCGTTACATTGCAGGGTAATTTCGATCCCGCGCAGCTCATGAAGCCCATCCCGGAAATACAGAAGTCCGTGAAGAAGATGATCGATGCGTTTGGCCCGCAGCGTTATATCGCCAACCTGGGGCACGGCATATTGCCGAATATTCCGGTGGACCACGCGAAAGCGTTCGTGGAGGCGGTGAAGAATTTTGGATAGCAGGAAACGTTTGTAAAAAAAACGACCTTCAGATCATATAAGTATCCGTTGAAACACTTGAAGAGCTTTGCTTAAAAACGATCGACTTATGAGTATCAAAGACAGGTTCATCCACTTCATTCACCAGCTGCAGAACGACATTTGCCAAAGCCTCGAGACCATCGACGGCAAGGCGAAGTTCGGCGAAGACCGCTGGGAGCGCAGCGGCGGAGGCGGCGGCATTACCCGCGCCATAGCCGATGGCAACGTGTTTCAGAAAGGCGGCGTAAATACGTCCGTGGTGCATGGCGCGCTGCCCGCCGTGATGGCGCAGCAGTTCAACGTGGCGGACAACAGCAGCTTTCTCGCCGCGGGCATTTCGCTCGTGATACATCCGCAAAACCCTTTCGTGCCTACCGTTCACGCCAACTGGCGGTATTTTGAGCTGTATGGAGAGAACGGCGGGGTGAAGGACAGCTGGTTTGGCGGCGGGGCCGATCTTACGCCGTATTATATTTTCGAGGAGGACGGCGCGCATTTCCATCGTACCTTTAAGGATGCCTGCGACCCGTTCGGCAAAGAGCTGTACCCGCAATACAAAAAACATTGCGACGAATATTTCGTCAACAAGCACCGCGACAACGAAGCGCGCGGCATCGGCGGCATCTTTTACGATTACCTCCGCCCGCAGCCGCAGCGTACCGCGGAAGACCTGCTGCGGTTCCAGGTAGCCGTCGGCGGTTCGTTCATCGCTTCCTACCTGCCATTGGTGGCTAAAAGGAAAGATACGCCGTACACCACGGCGCATACGGACTGGCAGGAATACAGGCGCGGCCGTTACGTGGAATTTAACCTGATACACGACCGCGGCACCCTCTTCGGGCTGAAAACCAACGGCCGGATAGAATCCATCCTCATGAGCCTGCCGCCGCGGGCCCGCTGGGAATACGACTTTCAGCCGGAGCCCGGCAGCGAGGAAGCCAGGTTGCTGGAATACCTGAAGCCGCGTGAATGGGTAAAGGATTAGCAGACAACATAAAAAGAAAAGTGATGATCAGAAGAAACAGAATTTTACGTACCACCCCCGCCATCCGCGCGATGGTGGCGGAAACCATTTTGACGCCGAACGATTTTATCGCCCCGCTGTTTATCACGGAAGGCAAAGGCGTGAAAGAGGAAATATCCTCCATGCCCGGCTACTTCCGCTATTCGCTGGACGGCACCGTGCAGGAAGTGAAGGAGCTCTGGGCCCTCGGCATCAAAAGCGTACTGCTGTTCATAAAATGTGCGGACGAGCTGAAAGACAACAAAGGCACCGAAGCGCTCAACCCTGACGGGCTGATGCAAAGGTCCATCAAAGCCATAAAAGACGCGGCGCCCGGCATGGTCGTAATGACCGACGTAGCGCTGGATCCCTTCTCCATTTACGGGCACGACGGCATCGTGGAAGGCGAAGAGATCGTGAACGACGCTACCGTGGACGTGCTGGCGCAGATGAGCGTAAGCCACGCGGAAGCCGGCGCCGACATCGTAGCGCCCAGCGATATGATGGACGGCCTCATACTGGCTATCCGCGAGGCGCTGGAAGACAACAACTTCACCAAAACCGGCATTATGGCCTACAGCGCCAAATATGCCAGCTGCTTTTACGGCCCCTTCCGCGACGCGCTCGATTCCGCGCCCGGCTTCGGCGATAAAAAAACTTACCAGATGGACCCCGCCAATGCCCGCGAGGCGCTGCGCGAAACGCTGATGGACGTGGACGAAGGCGCGGACATCGTGATGGTGAAACCCGCCATGGCTTACCTGGACATCATCCGGCTGGTAAAAGACAGTGTAACCCTTCCCGTCAGCGCCTACCACGTAAGCGGGGAATACGCCATGATCAAAGCCGCCGCCAAAATGGGCTGGCTCAACGAAGAGAAAGCCGTGCTTGAAAGTCTTACCAGCATCAAAAGGGCCGGCGCCGACCTGATCGCCACCTACTTCGCGAAAGACGCGGTACGCCTGTTAAACCAATAAAAATCTTATTCCGCATGTATACCAAAAGCAAAAGATTATTCGAGAAAGCCCAGCAGGTAATTCCCGGCGGCGTGAACTCGCCCGTGCGGGCTTTCCGCAGCGTGGGCGGCACGCCCGTGTTCATGCAGCACGCTAAAGGCGCCTATATGTACGATGTGGACGGCAACCGCTATATCGACTACATCAACTCATGGGGCCCGATGATACTCGGCCATGCCTATGAGCCGGTGGTAAAGGCCGTGCAGGAATACGCCGCCTACTCCACTTCCTTTGGCGCGCCCACGGAGCTGGAAATTTCCATGGCCGAGCTGATCGTGAGCATGGTGCCGAACATCGATATGGTGCGCATGGTGAATTCCGGCACGGAAGCCTGCATGTCCGCCCTGCGCCTTGCCCGCGGCTTTACCGGCCGCAACAAGGTGATCAAGTTCGAAGGCAATTATCATGGTCATGCCGATTCTTTTCTCGTAAGCGCGGGCAGCGGCGTGGCCACCCTCGGCATACAGTCCGTGCCCGGCGTAACCGCCACCGTGGCAGAAGACACGCTGAGCGTCCCTTACAATAATCTTCCCGCGGTAGAACAGCTTGTGGCGGAATACCCCGAACAGATCGCCGCCATCATCGTAGAGCCGGTGGCCGGCAACATGGGCTGCATACTGCCGCAGCCCGGCTTCCTGGAAGGTCTTCGCGCATTGTGCGACGAGCATGGCATCGTGTTCATCATGGACGAAGTGATGACCGGTTTCAGGCTGGCGAAAGGCGGCGCGCAGGAGCTGCTTGGCGTAAAAGCGGACCTCGTGACCTTTGGCAAGATCATCGGCGGAGGCATGCCCGTGGGCGCGTTCGCAGGCCGCCGCGAGATCATGGAGCACATCGCCCCTTCGGGGAAAGTATACCAGGCCGGTACGCTCAGCGGCAACCCCATCGCGATGATCGCCGGTTATACGCTGCTCAAGACCCTGCAGGAACGCCCTGCCATCTATACGCAGCTGGAAGAAACTACTTCGCAGCTGGTAGCCGGTCTCCGCGAGACCTTTGGCGCTGCCGGCGTAGTGTACCAGATCAATCATATCGGCTCGATGATGAGCGTGCATTTCGCGGAATATCCCATCGTGGATTTCACCG
>CBINIO010000008.1:0-22824 GCA_966250725.1 uncultured Chitinophaga sp. | reverse complement strand
ACCGAGGCGGAAGGTTGTGCCGGATGCAAATTCCCCGAACAGCGGATCGCCGTAACGGCCGATCAGACCTTTACCCGTGCCGGAAGTGCGCACGGAATCGAGCTGTACGGTACGCATTTGCACCTGCAGCGAATCCAGTAATGAATATTGCACGTTCCCGCCGTTGTCGATGATGTTGTCGTAATGGAATCCGCTTTTATCGCAGGCGGCAAGACAGGCCATTGCGGCCAGCACGGTCAACCGCTTTATAAAGCAATGGTTCGTCAGTTGCATAGTGGCGCAATGATAACCCGCTTCCGCCTCGATGATACCCGGTAATATGCAGTCGCCGTTTTTTTACCGATCATACCCGCATATTTCCCGCCGAATGCGCTGAAAGACCGGTACCGGCGGGATGAAGGGCAAAAGGGGGAAAGGTTGCGATTGGCAGATAAAAACGGCTTATTCGTCCGCAAATGGCCGTTATCCGTCTATTTTAAACTACCCATAACAGTTACCCGGATAATTTTGGCCGTGTTAAAAAAACTATTGTATGCAGAAAGCAGGAATTTATTGCTGGATATTCGCGGCCATGCTGGCGGGATGTAAAAAAGACGATTCATCCGACGATGACAACGGCAACTGGAAAAAGGGATACCCGGAGCTTTCCGGCGACCAGCGCGCCGAAGCGGTCGTATTCGTGATCGGTGACACCGCTTATCTTGGCACCGGTATTAACAGGGACGGCGAATACCTGCGCGACTTTATGAAGTTCACCGAAAACCTCGGCTGGTCGCAGATCGCCGACCTGCCCGAAGGCGCGGACGCGCGCAGCGGCGCGGTGGCTTTCGTGGTGGGTGAAACCGGATATGTAGGCACGGGGCAGAATGAGGACGGGTACAGGCTGAGCGATTTCTGGTCGTACTCGCCGTCGAAAGGATACTGGGAAAAAACGGCCCCGCTGAAAGACCCCGAAAATGCTTCGCGCGATCTTTCGCGGAAAGATGCGGTGGCCTTCGCCGTAAAGGGAAAAGGATACGTCGCCACCGGCTGGGAGCAGGGCGGTCTGAACGACGTTTGGCAGTATGTGCCCGCGGAAGACAAATGGTACCGCCGCCGTTCCTTCGAAGGCTCCAAACGCTCCGAGGCCGTGGCTTTCGTGATACAGGACGTGGCCTACGTCGCCACCGGCGTAAACAACGGCGAGAACAAAGTCGATTTCTGGATGTACAAAGCGGATGAGGACGACTGGGTGCCGCTGAGAGACATCGCCAATACGGACGACGACCAGGATTACGACGACGACTACGACATCGCCTGCAGCAACGCCGCCGTATTCGTGAAAAACAATAAAGCATACATCAGCACCGGCACCAAGGGCGGCATTTCCAAACAGACCTGGGAATACGATCCCGTAACGGACCTGTGGACGCAGAAACGGGAGTTTGAAGGCGCGGCGCGCACGGGCGCGGTAGGGTTTACGCTGAAGAACGTAGCGTACCTTTCCACCGGCCGCAGCAGCGGCAGCTATTTTGACGATACGCACAGCTTTGATCCTGATGAAACGTACGACGAAAAAGACTGACCGTTTATAATCAAACATCAGGGATGAGGAAACTATGCATGTTATCCGCGGCACTGTGCCTGCTGGCCTGCCGCCGGCAGCCCGTGCTGCGGCTGACCGTCGAAAAAACACAACACGGCTGGGCGTACCGGATCACGCGCGGCGGAGAGCCGCTGATATACCAGGCGAACATCCCCGCCATTCCCGGTTATCATCCGTTCGGCAGCGAATACGATGCAAAGAGAACGGGCAGTCTCGTGCTGCAAAAACTGGAACGCGGCGCATTACCAGTGCTAAGTTTGCGCGAAATAGACAGCTTGAAGATCACAAGGTAACTTTAACACTTGCTTAAGAGTTGCGGCGGCTCTTTTAACACTTGCTTAAGTTTAGGAAGGGTAAGTTTACGGCCGATTCACGCCTATGATCAGTATCAGGAATATTTTCAGGAACAAGCTAGTGCTGGTGGCCGCTCACGTGGCGGCGTGGCTGTGTCTTTTCCTGTTCCCGTTCTTTGTGTACCGCATCAGGGTGGAGGACCATTCTTTTTACCTGAAAGAAGCGGTGAACACATTATTTATCATCGGGCTTTTTTACCTGAACATCTATGTGCTGATACCGCGTTATTTCACGCTGAAAAAGATCGGCATCTATATCGGTTTTGTACTGCTTTCGCTCGTGTTCATCGGTTTGCAGCAGGCGCTGGTGGAATACCGGTTCATGAAACGGATCATGGCGTTTAAAGCGGACGGCCTGGCGGAGCTGCCTATGCCGCCGGACCTTGCCCTGCCCCCGCATGGAAAAGTGCTGATCAGGGGAGGCGGCATCATAGGCGCTTCTTCGCCCATGGTGCATGTGGAATATGCGACGCCCGGCTGGCGTAAACGCGTGATCCGCGATTACCACGACGCGCGCCCCATGATAGCCGCCACGCGCATCGATTCCATACCGTTCGCGGCAACGTCCGTCGCCATGCCGGCCACGCCCTTCGGCGACGTGTTTTTTATCCGGCATTTCTTTTTCCCTGAAGTGTTCCGCAAAAGCGCGATGTTCACTTTGATGATGCTCTTCATGAGCGGCTTCATCAAAATAGGATTGGAATGGTTCAAAAGCGAAAAACAAAAAGAGCAGCTGAAGCTCGCCAATCTTAACGCCGAGCTGAAATTCCTGAAGTCGCAGATCAATCCGCATTTTCTTTTCAACAGCCTGAACACCATCTATTCGCTGGCCCACCGCCGTTCCCCCGAAACGGAGCACGCGCTGGTAAAGCTGTCCAACATACTCCGTTACATGATCTACCAGAGTAACGAGAACAAGGTGCAGCTGAGCAGCGAGCTGCGGTACCTGCAGGATTACATAGACATACAGCGGTTGCGCATGACGCGCAACATACCCGTGGAATTCAGCCAGGAAGGCGATACCGCGGGGATTGAGATAGCGCCGATGCTGCTGATCCCTTTTGTTGAGAATGCGTTCAAGCACGGGGTCAGCTACAGGGAGGAATCATTCATCAATATCCGGCTGCGCGTGGAGGCGGACGGTTTGCTGCACCTGGTGGTACGCAACCGCCTGTTCAGACAGCGCGTGTCGGAGAAGGGGGGAGTAGGTTTGAATAATGCGCTCAAACGATTGAGTTTGTTATACCATGATGCACATATCATAACTGTCCGCGAGCACGAAGATGAATATATTGCTGACCTTAAAATTGCATTGAAACATGATGAAGTGTTTAGCGTTGGATGACGAACCGCTGGCCCTGGAGATCATCGCGGACTTTGCCTCGAAAGCGCCCGTGCCCATGCAGCTGACCGCTTTCGAGAACGCCGCGCTCGCCCTGAAATTCCTGCAGGAACAGCCCGTGGACCTGATCTTTCTCGACATTAAAATGCCCGACATCACCGGCATACAATTTCTCAAATCGCTGAAACATCCGCCGATGGTGATCTTCACGACGGCGTACGAAGAGTACGCGCTGGACGGCTTTGAGCTGAACGTGGTGGATTATTTGCTCAAGCCCATCCCGTTTGAACGTTTTATGAAAGCCGTGACACGCGCGCAGGAGCAGCTTAGCGTGCTGCAGCCGCGGCCCGCCGAAACGGATTACATCTTTGTAAAAACGGAATACAAGATCATCAAGATCGACCTGGAGGATATCCTTTACATCGAAGCGCTGAAAGACTATATCAAGATCTACACCGCGCACCAGCCGGTGCTTACGCTCAAAAGCCTCAAATCGTTCGAAAGCCGTTTGCCAAAGGACAAGTTCATGCGCGTGCACCGCAGCTATCTCGTGGCGATGAACAAGATCAATTCGGTGGAACGCAACACCGTGATGATCGCCAACCAGTCCATCCCCATCAGCGAAGGCTACCGCGACCGGTTCTACGATGTGATCACGAGGCATTCGTGATGAGCGCGTGTGCCATTGTGGAAAGAAATATATGGGAGAGGGATCACCCGTGTTTGTGGTTTTGTTATCTATATAGGTAGGAAAACCACATTGCTTATGTCATCGTTTTATGATTTGGATTATCTCATCGAGTTGAATGAGAAAAGAATGGAACAATATGAAGGCTCTTTTCGGAAGATAGTAGAGCAGTTTACGTTTTTAATGTTCATCTACTCCGCATTTACCATTTTTTTGGTTCCCATTGTTCAAACTATTTTTTTCTCCGGTGTTCAGTGCCACTGGCTTCATTGTTTGTCTTTTTATGTGTTTTGCGCGTTAATGCTTTACTCGTTGTTTTATGCAGTGAAGCTGCTGATACCGGCCAGATACCTGCACCTTCAGGAGCCGAGAGATTATTACGGGCCTCACCGGGAGTATTATGAAGGAATGGGATTTCAGAAAGAAGAGGTGGATACGTTGCTGAAGGCGTCTTATGTTTCGGAACTGCAGAGAGTCACTGAAACGAACAAGCGTATTCTTACGCGTAAGAACACATTTTATAACCGTGCATTTACGTTTGCGATCTTTGCAAGCGTGCCCTACCTTATTTGCCTTGGATTTCATGTAGGTATGAAGGAAAATAAGGTCTATAAGGCAGAGGTCATAAAATAATTTTGTAACTTCATTAAAATCGCGGCTATGGCAAAAAATACTGGCAAATTGAACGAAAACGCGTCATCACATCCCCCGGTCAACCTGCCGGGAGTGCGAAATGAGCTTATAGTCAATACAGGGAATTTTGGATTAAGATGGGGAGCTGACCTCGGGTTCCTTGAAAATCTCTGGAACGGAATCAAAAAAATCGCACATAAACTCGGCGTCCGCTAGGACGCTTTTTTTTTGCATAAAAAAACCGCTCCGGCATTCGCCAAAGCGGTCAAAATGTCTGCGTAGTAACTTAGATCAGCTCTTTCAGCTTCTCCACCACTTTATCCACCTCTTCCTTCGTATTATGCCTTGAGAACGAGAACCGCACCGCCACCCTGTTCGGGTCGTTGTTGATGGCGCGGATTACGTGCGAGCCTGCGTCCGCACCGGAAGTACAGGCGCTGCCGCCCGAGGCGCAGATGCCGTTGATGTCCAGGTTGAACAGCAGCATTTCGCTTTTTTCCGACTTGGGAAAAGAAGCGTTCAGCACGGTGTACAGGCTGCGCCCGCGGAGGTCGCCGTTAAAGCTTACACCGGGGACGTGCTGCATCAGCTGGTCCGCCATGTACATGCGGAGGCCATTGATATAATTGCTATGTTCTTCGTAGTGTTCGGTAGCCAGGTCCAGCGCTGTGGCGAAACCGACGATGCCGTACAGGTTCTCGGTGCCCGCGCGCATGTTCCTTTCCTGCGAGCCGCCCTGGATATAAGGGGTGATCTTCACGTTTTCGTTGATGTACAGGATGCCCACGCCTTTCGGGCCGTGGAACTTATGCCCCGCGCCGTTAACGAAATGAACGGGTGTATTGCGGAGGTCGAAAGGGTAGTGGCCTACGGTCTGCACGGTATCGGAATGAAAGATAGCGTCGTATTCCTTGCAGAGGTTACCCACTGCATGCAGGTCGAGCAGGTTGCCGATCTCGTTGTTGGCATGCATGAGCGTGACGAGGCTTCTTTCTTTGGAACCGGCCAGCAGCGCGCGCAGGTCGTCCATGTCCACATGCCCGTCGGGCAGCAGCTTCACCCATGATACTTTCACATCGTCCTGGTGACCGGCGTGCTCCACCGTGTGAAGGGTGGCGTGGTGCTCGATGGGCGAGGAAATGATGTGACGGCAGCCGAGGTCGCGGATCGCCGCGGTGATGGCGGTATTGCTGCTTTCCGTGCCGCCGGAGGTGAAGAATATTTCACCCGGGTGCGCGTTGAGTATCTTCGCGACGGTCTTGCGGGCGTTTTCAATCCCGAGACGCGATTCGCGGCCATAGGAGTAGATGGAGGACGGGTTGCCGAACTTTTCGGTCATATACGGCAGCATGGTATCCAGTACTGCCTTGTCAAGCGCCGTGGTGGCGGCATTGTCGAAGTAGATCCTTTCCAATTTCTTGCGGTGGTTTGGTTTTTGACTAAAAGTGCCACAAATTTAAGCATTTAGCCATAAACAAAAACGGATGGCAGTGTATTCCGCCATCCGTTCATGTATATTTAAGTCTATAGGTTTTATTGTATAAACTCCTTGATGTCCTGCATGATCTTCCGCGCGATATTGTCTGCGGTGGTCTCGTTCTGGCTCTCCGCATAGATGCGGATGATAGGCTCCGTATTGGAAGTGCGCAGGTGCACCCAGTCTTTGTCGAATTCGATCTTCAGCCCGTCTTCGGTGTTCTGGGGCTGATTTTTATATTTACCCTTGATCTTTTCGAAGATCACTTTCACGTCGATCCCTTTGTCCAGCTCGATCTTGTTCTTTGAAATAAAATAATCGGGGTAGGAATTGCGGAGGGCTTTTATCTTTTTCTTACTCTGCGCCAGGTGGCTGAGGAACAGGCCGATGCCAATGAGGGCGTCGCGGCCGTAATGCAGGTCGGGCACGATGATGCCGCCGTTGCCTTCGCCGCCGATCACGGCATTCACGGCTTTCATGCGGTTCACCACGTTCACTTCGCCAACTGCCGAAGGATGGTACTCGCCGCCGTTTTTGAGGGTGATGTCCTTCAATGCCTGGGTGGAACTGAGATTACTCACGGTATTGCCTTTCCGGTGTTTCAGCACATAATCCGCCACGGCCACCAGCGTATATTCCTCGCCGAACATGCTGCCGTCCTCACATACAAAACAAAGCCTGTCCACATCGGGGTCCACGGCAATGCCGAAATCGGCCTCGGACTTGTTCACTTCGTTGGAAAGCGCGGTCAGGTTTTCGGGCAGCGGTTCGGGGTTGTGCGCGAATTTGCCGTTCACTTCGGGGAACAGCACGGTCACTTCTTCCACGCCCAGCGCTTTCAGCAGGGCGGGCACGTAAATGGCGCCGGTGGAGTTCACGGCGTCCACCACTACCTTGAAGTTGGCGGCTTTGATGGCGGCAACGTCTACCAGCGGGTAGTTCACGATCAGGTCGATGTGTTTCTGCAGGTACGAATCGTCCGCCCGGTAAGTGCCGAGCTTGCTCACATCGGCGAAGGTGAAGTCTTCCCTGGCCGCGAGGTCCAGCACTTCCGCGCCGTCCGCGCCGGAAATGAACTCGCCTTTGCTGTTCAGCAGTTTCAGGGCGTTCCATTCCCTGGGGTTATGGCTGGCGGTGAGGATGATGCCCCCGGCGGCCTGCTCCATGGTAACGGCGATCTCCACCGTGGGAGTGGTGCTGAGGTCAAGGTCCACCACGTCGATACCCAAACCGTTCAATGTGGATACCACGAGGTTTTTGACCATTTCTCCGGAAATGCGCCCGTCGCGCCCGATCACCACCTTCCTGTTGTCAGCGTTCTGCTTCAGCAGCCAGGTGCCGTACGCGGCGGTGAATTTCACAACATCAAGGGGCGAAAGCCCTTCTCCCGGCTTTCCGCCGATCGTTCCACGAATGCCAGAAATTGATTTAATCAGTGCCACAATTGTTGGATTTTTTTTTGGACTGCAAAGATAGGCGATTAGAACTTATCCGGCCTGATAATTTGGAGCGGATAAAGCATTCCCTGGTTGTTGCCGCATTTAGGCTATATTTGCAGCTACGTATAAAATTTAACGAGAATATAATATAATGATTCATATTTGGTCGCGTATACCCAGGTACATCCGGTATATCTTCATACAAACCCTGTACCTGTTCGGATTCCTGGTTTTCTGGCGCGTGATCTTCTACTGCTTCTTTTTTACCAGCACCATTCACGATCCTTCCGTGATCCTGAAAGCCTGGGGCCTGGGACTGAAATTCGACCTGCGGCTCGCCCTGCTGCTCATGATACCGGTCGGTCTCGCCGCCGTCACCGCGCGGGACAGGCTGTTTGGCTCCGGTTTGCTGCGCCGGCTCATCTACGGGTATTTTTTTCTTTTGTACCTGCTGCTCACCCTTTTTTACGTGATCGACCTGGGGCATTACAGCTATCTCGGCATCCGTGTGGAACCTTCCGTAACGCGTTTCCTGGCGGCCGGCGAAAGGGCCACGAACGCGAGGATGCTGTGGGAAAGTTACCCCGTTGTGTGGGGGCTGGCGGGGATGCTGGCGCTGCTCGTGTTCGTGAACTGGTGCAGCCGCGTCATTTTCCGCCGCTATGCCGGCAAGGAAGGCGTTCCCCTCCGGCCGCGCGCTTACGCCGCCTGGGTGATAACGCTGGTGCTGCTTTTCGCCGCGGGCATTTACGGCAACCTGGCCTACTTCCCGCTGCGCTGGAGCCAGGCGATGTTCACGCGCGACAACGGTATCACCAGTCTCGCCCTCAACCCCGTCACCTATTTTATCAACAACTTTTCGGTAAAGGACGATACGTTCGATAAAGACAAGACACGTCAGTATTACGCGCCCATCGCGGAATATCTCGGGGTGGACGGGCCTGACGCGGACAAGCTCAATTATGCCCGCAGCGTGGCGGCGGACAGCGCCAGACCCCGGCAGAACGTGATCATCGTGATGCTGGAATCAGGCGGGGCGGCAATGACGAGCATGTTCGGCAATCCCATGAAAGCCACGCCCAACCTGGAAAAGCTGGCAGAACAGGGTTTGCTGTTCACCGACTTCCATGTACCGGCCATGAGCACCGCCCGCACCGTGTTCGGCGTCACCACCGGCCTGCCGGACGTTTGCAAGTACAAGACCGCCAGCCGCCACCCAGGCATCGTGGACCAGCGGGTGATACTCGACCAGTTCGACGGCTACGAAAAATATTACCTGCTCGGCGGGAATACTAACTGGGCCAACATCCGCGCGGTGTTCACCAACAACGTGGAAGGCATCAAAATTTACGAAGAAGGGTACTTCAAAGCGCCGAAAGCCGATGTATGGGGCGTTTCAGACTTCGATCTCATTACCGAGGCGGATGAGATATTCAACGCCGCGCACGACCGGAAGCAGCCCTTCGTGGCTTTCCTGCAAACTGCCGACAACCACGAGCCTTACACCACCACCGAAGGCAAAGGCGATTTTAAAAGAGTGACGGAGAAAGACATCGACAGGGCGGCCTTCAAAAAAAGCGGCTTCCTCTCCATCGACCAGTTCAACGCCCTGCGGTACATGGACTACAACATCGGTTATCTCATGGAAAAGGCCGCGGAGAGCGGGTATCTCGATAATACCATCTTTGTGTTCTTCGGTGATCACAGCGCGCGGATGAACCCTTTCAAACACATGCCGCTGCCCGAATACGAGATGGGCATTTTCGTGGACCATGTGCCCTGCATCATTTACAACCCGAAGCTGCTGCGGCCGCAAAAGATCGCGCGCACGGCCAGCCTGCTGGACGTGTATCCCACCGTGGCGAAGCTGGCCGGCATTCCGTTTACCAACTACACGATGGGCGTGGACATGCTGGACACCACTTACCGGGGCGAGCGGTACGCTTTTATCACCTACACCCGCAACCTGCAATCTTTTTACGCATTAAAGAGCCCGAAGTATCTTTGCGAGGTGGGGCTGGAATCGGGGGAGATGAAGCTGTACGACCTGGAAGCCGATCCGTTCAAAGACATAAAGGACAAACAGCCCGAAATTGCGGCAAGCCTGGATAAATTAACGCGGGGTTTTTACGAAAGCTCCCGATATTTGATGTTTAACAACAAAAAACCGAGATAATACAGCGCAGCGAATGGAAGTTCCGAAACAATGGTTCAAAGACTGGTTCAATTCACCGTATTATCACCTGCTGTACAGCAACAGGGATGAAAGGGAGGCGGCTTCCTTTATCGACAAGCTGGTGGGATACCTGCGGCCCTCGCCCGGCGCGCTGATGCTCGATGTGGCCTGCGGTAGGGGGCGGCATGCCAAGTACCTGGCGGACAAAGGTTTCAACGTTACCGGCATCGACCTTTCAGAAGAGAGCATTGCGGCCGCCCGCAAGCTGGAGAACGATCATTTGAGCTTTTTCCAGCACGACATGCGGCTGCCTTTCCGGATCAATTATTTTGACGTCGTGTTCAACTTCTTCACCAGTTTCGGTTATTTCGAGACCCGTCATGAGAACGACAACGCGCTGCGCACGCTGGCGAACTCCCTGAAACCCGGCGGCAGGCTGGTGCTGGATTACCTCAACAGCGCGTACGCGGCCGCCCGCCTCGTGGAAAACGAAGTGAAAGAGACCGGCGACGTCGTGTTCGACATTCACCGGGAAATAGCGGAAGGCAAATTCCTCAAAAAGATCCACATCCTCGATAAAAAACAGCTGCTCCGCGCTACATTTACCGAAAGCGTCAGCGCCTTCAGCAAAAAGGATTTCGAGGAAATGTTCGCATTGCAGGGTTTGCGGATCACCGACGTGTTCGGCGATTATCATTTTAATATCTTCGATGAGGAGCACTCGCCGCGGCTCATCCTCATTGCACAAAAACCGATTGGCTGATGAACGGACTGCTTACCTGGGATCTCAGGCTGTTTTTTTATATCAATAGCAAATGGACGAACGGGTTCTTCGATTTTCTGCTGCCATGGCTGCGCGAGCCCTACGTTTGGGCGCCGCTCTACCTGTTCCTGCTGATCTTCGTGCCGCTCAATTTCCGCTGGAGGGGATTTTTCTGGCTCGTGTTCTTCATCATCACTTTCGCTATCACCGACCAGTCCAGCATGTTCTTCAAGAACCTGGTGGGCCGCCTGCGCCCCGGCAACGACCCGCTCATAGCGCCCTACGTGCGCGTGCTGGTGAGCTATTACCCGCGCAGCGGCAGCTTTACTTCTTCACACGCCGCCAACCATTTCGGGCTGGCGATGTTTTGTTTTTTAACGTTACGCCGGCATATCGGCAAATGGGCCTGGCTGTTTTTCGTATGGGCGGCCTCGATATGTTACGCGCAGGTATACGTAGGCGTGCATTACCCGCTTGACATCGCCGGCGGCGCCCTGCTGGGCATGCTGGCCGGCCTCATGAGCGGCGGATTTTTTCAACGGAGGATCAGACTGGAACTGGAACACACAACATGAACCTGACATACCTGATATTGATACTGGCCGCCACGATAGGCGGGGGCATGATACCCATGCTTTTCAAACGCGTGCACCCCAGCCTGCCGATCTACCTGCTGGCGTTTACGGGCGCATTCCTGTTCGGCATCACCATCATGCACCTGCTGCCGGAGGTGTACCACGAGCTGGGGCATTCCGCCGGCGTTTACATCGTGCTCGGCTTTTTCCTGCAGGTGTTCCTGCAGCAGCTGAGCCACGGCATGGAGCACGGGCATACCCACTTGCCCGCGGCGGACCATCATCATCATGTGGCCGTGCTGCCGCTGCTGGTAGGCCTTTCCATCCACGCGTTCATGGAGGGCATCCCGCTGGGCTTTCATTACGAGGACCAGTCCGCCCTGCCTTCGCTGATGCTGGGCGTCATGGCGCATAAAGTGCCCGAAGCCCTCACGCTCATCACCGTGATGATGCATGCGCACCAGTCCAAAACGCAGTTGTGGAGGATCTTAATCATTTTTTCACTGATCACACCTTTATCCGCTATACTCGCCGCGCAGCTGGGCAGGGAATTTGAAGTAGTCACCCATTCGCTCGTTTACCTCGTGGCGCTGGTGGTGGGCGCGTTCCTGCACATTTCCACCACCATCTTTTACGAAAGCGGCACCAAACATCATGAACTTAGCCGTCAGAAGGTGCTGGCCATCGCGGCCGGCATCGCTTTAGCTTTTGTTACACTGATATTTGAATAATTAATTATTTTTAGGCTTAATATTATGGAAGTCGTCATTATCCTCGTCCTTATTTTGCTCAACGGTATCTTCTCAATGGCGGAGATAGCCTTGGTTTCCGCACGAAAAGTGCGGCTCGAAAATGCAGCCAGGCAAGGGGACGAAAAAGCCAAAGCAGCGCTCAAATTATCCAATAACCCGGATACATTTCTGTCTACCGTGCAGATCGGCATTACGCTGATCGCATTGATCACCGGTTTGTATTCAGGTGAGCAGTTCAAGACAGACGTACAGTCGTACATCAACAACTTTCCGTTGCTGGCGCCTTACAGCAACAGCATCGCCACCGCCATCATCGTGATCGTGGTCACCTATTTCACCCTCGTGCTGGGCGAGCTGCTGCCCAAAAGGATCGGTCTCGCCAACCCGGAGGTGATCGCCAAGGCCGTGGCCAAACCCATGAACTTCATTTCCAGGGTCACCTATCCCTTCGTATGGCTGTTAAGCAACTCCACCAGCGTGCTGGTAAAGGTGATCGGGCTGAAACGCTCGTCAGACAGCAATGTGACGGAGGAAGAGATCAAGGCCATCATCAGCGAAGGCACCTCTTCAGGCGCCATCGAGGAAACGGAGCAGGAGATCATCGAACGCGTGTTCCACCTGGGCGACCGCAACATCACGTCGCTCATGACCCACCGCACGGACATCATCTGGCTGGACGTGCATGAGGAAGGCGAAAGCTACAAACGCAAGATCAAGGCCGCCCCGCATTCCGTATACCCCGTATGCGAGGGCCAGATAGACAATATCAAAGGCATTCTCACCATCAAGGACCTTTACACCGCCGGCAACCTGGCCGTGCTGAAGGACGTGATGAAAAAACCCCTTTTCATCCCCGACAACAATACCGCGTACCAGGTGCTCGAAAAGTTCAAGGAGACCCAGATCCACGCGGCCTTTATCGTGGACGAATACGGCACCTTCCTGGGCATGATCACGCTCAACGACATCCTGGAGGCCATCGTGGGCGATATGCCCGAAACCGGCCAGGACGACTACAACATGATCAAACGGGACGACGGCTCGTATCTCATTGACGCACAGATACCTTTCTACGACTTCCTCAGCGAGTTCGATATGGAGGACCTGATGGCCGAGTTCGAGCAGGAATTCGACACCCTTGCGGGCTTTATTCTCCACCACCTGGAACATATACCCCAAACGGGCGAAAAACTGGAATGGAGGGAATTTACCTTCGAGATCGTAGACATGGACGCCCACCGTATCGATAAAATATTGGTGACGCCACCTGAAAATTTAGCGGAAGAGTAATACATTTACACCCGAGAACGTTGCCTGCCAGCATTTTCAGGGTTCGCTCTTATATTATTTTAGCACTTTTTTACATAAATAAATAATTTAATAAGATAATGGTCGTACTTGGAAGTAAGGTGCTTTCTTTGGAAGAGGTGCATAGGGTACTGTTTGGAGGGGAAGAGCTGGCATTGGACGAGGCTGCCGTAAAAAATGTGAATGACAACTTTGAGTTCCTGAAAAAATTCTCATCGAAAAAGCTCATCTACGGAATAAATACCGGTTTTGGCCCGATGGCGCAATACCGCATCCCCGAAGAGGACACCTTCCAGCTGCAATACAACCTCATCCGCAGCCACAGTTCCGGCGCGGGTAAATGTCTTGCGCCCGTACTTACCAAAAGTCTCATGATCGCCCGCCTCAGCAGCTTCATGCAGGGGTATTCCGGCGTGCACCCCGAGCTGGTGCATCTCCTGCGCGACATGATCAACCATAACATTTTACCCTGCATATACGAGCACGGCGGCGTTGGCGCCAGCGGCGATCTCGTGCAGCTCGCCCACCTCGCGCATGCGCTGATCGGGGAGGGGAATGTGCTGTATGAAGACGAGATCCATCCCGCGGCCGTCGTTTTCGCCCGGCTCGGCCTCAAACCGCTGGACGTGCATATCCGTGAAGGCCTTGCCGTGATCAACGGCACTTCCGCCATGACGGGCATCGCCCTGGTGAACATCATCGAAGCGCGCAAGCTGCTGCTCTGGAGCTGCAGCCTAAGCGCCATGATCAACGAAGTGGTGGAAGCCTTCGACGACCACCTCAGCTACGAGCTCAACGTCGTAAAACGCCACACCGGCCAGAACAAAGTGGCCGAAATGATGCGCGGCATGCTGAAAGGCAGCAAAATGATCCGCCACCGGCCCGAGCATCTTTACAAAGAGCTGGAAGAAGAGATATTCAAGGACAAGGTGCAGGAATATTATTCGCTGCGCTGCGTGCCGCAGATACTCGGCCCCATTTTCGATACGCTCGTGCATGCGGAAAACGTGGTGGTGGGCGAGCTGAATTCCGTAAGCGACAATCCCGTAGTGGACCACCGCCAGCAGAACGTTTTCCACGGCGGCAATTTCCACGGCGATTATATTTCGCTGGAAATGGACAAGGTAAAGATCGCCGTCACCAAGCTCTCCATGCTGAGCGAACGCCAGCTGAACTACCTGCTCAACGACAAGCTGAACCATAAGTTCCCGCCGTTCATGAACCTCGGCAAGCTTGGCTTCAACTTCGGCATGCAGGGCGTGCAGTTCACCGCCACCTCCACCGTGGCGGAAAACCAGACGCTGAGCTTCCCCATGTACATCCACAGCATACCCAACAACAACGATAACCAGGACATCGTCAGCATGGGCTGCAACGCGGCGCAAATGACGTACAAAGTGATCGAGAACACCTTCGAAGTGCTCACTGTGCAGGTGATGACGCTGCTGCAGGCCGTGGATTTCCTCGGCTGCCAGGACCGCCTTGCCGGTTTCTCGCACAAGATATACCAGGACGTAAGAGCGATTTTCCCTAAATTTATCGACGACGCGCCGCGCTACAACGACGTGCAGAAGATCAAAGCCTGGCTGATGCGCCATGAGCCCTCCCTGACGGAGCCTTCCCTCGGGAAAAAACAGAAATCACCGGTACAGTAGGGGAGAGGCGTGATCAACGCATCATGCGAAGGCAGGCCCTTCTGTAAAAACGAGGCGAAACGGGCGTCATAAAACGCATCATAAGAAGGCAGGACATGAGGTGAGATGCGCCGGCATAAAACGCGCATCGCACGGAGGCGCCGGTTGCAAATAATACCGGGCGGGGCAGCGGCCTTGTCCGGCAACAAAAATAAGACTGGTGAGCGCAAAGCTTGTCAGGCAAACAAAACGAAACGAATGAACTGCGCATTAGTAACAGGAGGTTCCAGGGGAATAGGACGGGCGGTATGCATCAAACTGGCGGAACAGGGATATCATATCCTGATCAACTATAAAGGCAACACCGCGGCCGCCCAAGAAACGCTCGCGGCGGTGCGCGCCAAAGGCGCCGACGGCGCCCTGCTGCCGTTTGACGTAGGAAAGGAAGAAGAAGTGCAGAACGTGCTCGGCGCCTGGATAGAAGCCAATAAGGACAAACAGATAGAAGTGCTGGTGAACAACGCCGGCATCCGGCAGGACATGATGATGTTCCAGATGAGCGCGGGCAACTGGAAGGACGTGATCGAATCCAGCCTCGACGGATTTTTTTACGTGACCAAAGCGGTGCTCACCGGCATGCTGCTGAAACGGTACGGCCGCATCGTGAACATGGTATCGCTGTCGGGCCTGAAAGGCACCCCCGGCCAGGTGAACTACAGCGCCGCCAAGGCCGGCATGATCGGCGCCACCAAAGCGCTCGCGCAGGAAGTGGCCAAACGTAACGTAACGGTCAACGCCGTGGCGCCGGGCTTTATCAGAACGGACATGACGGAAGGATTGCCCGAAAAAGAGCTGTCCGCCATGGTGCCCATGCAGCGTTTCGGAACGGCGGAAGAAGTGGCCGAAGCCGTGGCCTTCCTCGCATCCCGGGGCGCATCGTACATCACGGGAGAAGTGCTCAACATCAACGGCGGCCTTTATTCCTGATAAAAAATAAAATTGTTTGGCCCGCTCCAACTGGCGGCACAAAGATCAAAAAAGCGCATGAACAGAGTAGTGATAACAGGCACCGGCATTTATTCCTGCCTCGGCACTGACCTTGAAGCGGTACGGGAATCGCTGTTTAAAGGCCGTTCCGGCATCGTGCTCGATGAGGAACGCAAAACGTTCGGTTACCGCTCCGGGCTCACCGGCTATGTGCCCCGCCCCGAGCTGAAAGGCCTGCTGGACCGCAGGGCCCGGCTGATGATGCCGGAGCAGGCGGAATATGCTTATATGTCCACCCGCGAGGCCCTTGCCAACGCCCGCATGGACCAGGATTATATCGATTCGAACGAGATCGGCCTGCTGTTCGGCAACGACAGCTCCGCCAAACCGACCATAGAAGCCACGGACATCATCCGCGAAAAAAAAGACACCATGCTCGTGGGCTCCGGCTCCGTGTTCCAGACCATGAACTCCACCGTGAACATGAACCTGGCGACGATCTTCAAGGTGAGAGGCGTGAACTTCAGCGTGAGCGCGGCCTGCGCCAGCGGCTCGCATGCTATCGGTCTCGGCTATATGTTCATCCGCAACGGCCTGCAGGACGCCGTGATCTGCGGCGGTGCGCAGGAAGTGAACAAATTCGCGATGGGCAACTTTGACGCCATCGCGGCATTTTCGGTAAGGGAAAACGAGCCCGCGAAAGCCTCGCGCCCCTTCGACCGCGACCGCGACGGCCTGGTGCCCAGCGGCGGCGCGGCCACGGTGGTGCTCGAAAGCCTTGAATCCGCGCAGCGCAGGGGAGCCCCCATCCTCGGCGAAGTGCTCGGTTACGGCTTTTCCAGCAACGGCGCCCACATCAGCAACCCCAGTGTGGACGGGCCCTTGCGCAGCCTCGAAATGGCCCTGCGCGAATCCGGGCTCGACGCCAAAGATATCGGCTACATCAACGCGCATGCCACCTCCACCCCGGCAGGCGACGCCAGCGAGGCAAAAGCCCTGGCCGCCATTTTCGAAAGCTGCAAAACGCCCGTCAGCTCCACCAAAAGCATGACCGGCCACGAATGCTGGATGGCGGGCGCCAGCGAGATCGTTTATTCCATGCTTATGATGCAGCACGATTTTATCGCCCCAAACATCAATTTTGAGAATCCCGACGAAGATTCCGCGCGGTTAAATATCATTTCAAACACAATTAATAAAAAATTTAATATATTTTTGTCTAATTCCTTTGGTTTTGGGGGAACAAATTCTTCCCTCGTGGTAAGGAAATGGCAATAAAACCGGATATGCGGCGGTTATGGGCATAATTCTCTAATTTTGCCGGTAGCAAACCCCATACGAAGGAACGGGAATGCTTATTTGTCAAATCAACCTATATCTGTAGGAACACAGTTATTTATGGAAATTAACGAGATAATAAAACGAACGAACGCTTTCCTGGCGGAAGAATTTGAGGTCGCCCTGGAGAGCATCACTCCGGAGGCCGACCTGAAGGCCACCCTGGAGCTGGACAGCCTGGACTATATTGACCTGGTAGTAGCCATCGAGAACAACTTCGGATTTAAAGTAAAACCCGAAGACTTCCAGGGTATTGTTACCTTCCAGGATTTTTACGATTATGTTATCGCCCGAGTTAAACAAAAAGAGCTGGTATAATGCCATCCTGGCAGGGTAAGTCCAAAGGAAATAAGCTGGGATATCGGATCTTTATCGGTGTGTTGCGTTACGGAGGAGTGCGGCCGGCTTATTTTCTCCTGGCATTCGTGGCAGGATATTACTGCCTTTTCTCCTACCGCTCCACCCAATCCATTTTCCGGTATTTTCACAGAAAGATAGGCCTGGGCCGTTTCCGCTCCCTCGTCAACGTTTACCGCAACTATTACGTGTTCGGGCAAACGCTGATCGACAAGATCGTGGTGATGGCGGGCATTCCCAACCGGTTCAGCTTCCGGTTCGAAGGGGAGGAGCACCTGCATGGCGTAGTATCGGGGCAGAAAGGAGGAATATTGCTCAGCGCGCACCTGGGCAACTGGGAAGTGGCCGGGCATTTGTTCACCCGCCTGCAGACCCGCATCAATATCGTGATGTTCGACGGCGAACATCAGCGTATCAAAAGATATCTCGAAGGCATCACGGGGGGAAGGAATGTAAATGTCATTGTTTTAAAGGACGATTTATCGCATATTTACGCCATCCACGACGCGCTGAGCAAGCAGGAGCTGGTGTGTATGCATGCGGACCGCTTCCTGGAAGGAAATAAAACGGCGGAAATACCGTTTCTCGGTGAAACGGCGCGTTTTCCCGTTGGTCCTTTCCTGTTAGCTTCCACTTTCAGGGTGCCGGTGTCGTTCGTTTTTGCATTCAGGGAGACCGGTACGCATTATCACCTGTCCGCTACTCCGCCCAAAGTATACCAGGGCGCAAAACAGGGAGGGCTGGAAGCG
Source organism: uncultured Chitinophaga sp. (assembly GCA_966250725.1). Classification (GTDB taxonomy): domain Bacteria; phylum Bacteroidota; class Bacteroidia; order Chitinophagales; family Chitinophagaceae; genus Chitinophaga. Next base: position 4,668 of record CBINIO010000008.1, on the reverse strand, counting down.
TCCATGAACGATTTTGTGGCCGTAATGGAAGAAAAGGTGCGGCAGTACCCCCTGCAGTGGTTCAACTATTATGATTTCTGGTCGAAGTCGGGCTGAAATGCGCGGCGCCATCCGGCAATGTAAAATCGATTATTAACGGGTGAAAGACTGATATACCTGAATACCATGATCAACAAAGAAGACATAACGGAATACATTCCCCAGCGCCCGCCGATCGTGATGATCAGCCGCCTGCTCGAAGCGGGGGACAAAAACGTCCGCACCGGCCTGGATATCGCGGAAGATAATGTATTCGTGGAGAACGGCCTGTTCATGGCGCCGGGGCTCGTGGAAAACATCGCGCAGACCGCGGCCGCGCGCATCGGCTATCTTGCCAAAAAACAGAACGTACCCGTGCCCCTCGGCTTTATCGGCGCCATCCAGCAGCTGGAGATACTGGAGCTGCCGCAGGCGGGCACCAGCGTCGAAACGGAGATCGTGATCGAGCACGAAGTGTTCAACGCCACCGTGGTGCACGGCACCGTGAAGCAGAACGGCCGCCTGATGGCCCAATGCGATATGAAGATTTTTGTGTCCCAAAATAAATAAGCAAAATGAAAATCAAACACCTGGCTTTGCCCTTAGTGGCTTTAATGCTGACAGTAACCGTTGCAACCGCCCAAACCGCAAAAGACGTATTTGACAGGTCCGTAAAACTGACCTACCTGGGGATCGATTTCACCAGATCGAAGATCATCGGCGATGCCGCGCTCAAAACGGACGACATTCCCGAAGTGCACTACGCGAGCATCAACCAGAAAGTGGTCAACGAATACAAAAAATACACGATCGCCGACGCGTTCAACCGCAGCGAAGTGAGCACGGACATAGGCCCCGTGAACAAAAGGAACAACAAGATCGATCCCGACGACATCAAGTCCGACAACTCCGACGACTACAAGGCGCTGAAACCTGAAGACGTCGCCGCGCTCGTGAAAGGTTTCGATTTCCAGGGTAAAACCGGACTGGGCCTGCTTTTCGTGGCAGACGGCATGAACAACACCAAAAAGGAAATTTCCATCTACGTGACCCTCGTGGACATGAAAGCCAAAAAAGTGCTTTTCACCGAACAGATGGATGGTGAACTGGGCGGCCGTTTCGGCGTTACTTTCGGTCTTGCCAACAAATATCTCAGCGGTGTGAAAGACATCATCGACGATATCGAGAAGAAAAAATACAAAACCTGGAAATCCGAGTACGGGGAATAATTCAATAAAAAATATAAAACATTACATGCAACCTGTATTGAGCGAGCGTGCGGAAGTGCTGGTCCGGTTCAACGAGGCCGACCCTTTGGGGATCGTATGGCACGGCCATTACATCCGGTATTTCGAGGACGGGCGCGAGGCTTTCGGCGGCAAATACAGGTTGCGTTATCTTGACATTTTCGATCACGGGTACACCGTGCCCGTGGTAAACGTGGAATGCAATTATAAACGGCCGCTCCGGTACGGCGACACGGTGGTGGTGGAAACCCGCTACGTGAACACCGAAGCCGCGAAGATCCGTTTCGAGTACACGCTGTACAACGCCGCCACGCGCGAGGTGGTGTGCACCGGTTCTTCCACGCAGGTTTTCCTGGACAAAGAAGGGTCCATGTTGCAACTCACCGTTCCGCCCTTCTTTGCGGAATGGAAAAAGCAGTGGGGATTGGTATGACGGAGGTATTTGTAGCTGCGGAAAACATCGTGTCCCCGCTGGGGGCCACCGCCCGGGAGAATTTCAACCGGGTGCGCGCAGGTAAAAGCGGCATTAGCCGCCAGCCCGGCGGTTTTTTCGGCTCGGTGATACCCGGTACGCTGCTGCAGCCGCTCGTAACGAAGGCTAACGTTTCCGGCTACACGAAATTCGAGCAGATGCTCGTCCTTAGCATACAGGACGCGCTGTCGCAAACGGATATTAATCTCCGCGACCCGCGCACCGCTTTTATCGTGTCCACCACCAAGGGCAACATCGCCCTGCTGGAACAGGGCCTGGGCGCGGATGCCGGGCCTATGCTGCTGCACAACACAGCCGCGAAGGTGGCGGCATATTTTAACGCGGCTGCCCGCCCGGTAGTGATCAGCAACGCCTGCACCTCCGGGTTACTGGCGATACTTATCGGGCAGCGCCTTATCCGCTCCGGGCAATACGATCATGCCGTGGTTTGCGGCGCCGATGTGCTCACGAACTTCGTGTTGTCGGGCTTCCGTTCTTTCCAGGCCGTGAGCGACGAGCCCTGCCGCCCCTTTGACGCGGACAGGAAAGGCATCACCCTGGGAGAAGGCGCGGCGACCGTTATTTTAACAAGGAACAAAACATGGTTGCCCGGCAAAACGGCCGTCCGCCTCGGCGAAGGCGCCGCCAGCAACGATGCCAACCATATTTCAGGCCCCTCGAGAACGGGCGCCGAGCTGGCCGCCGCCATAAGCACCGCCATGCGGCTGAGCGGCGTGCTGCCGGAAGATATCGGCTTTGTGTCCGCGCACGGCACCGCCACCCTGTACAACGACGAAATGGAAGCCAAAGCCTTTCATCTCGCCGGCCTGGCGGAAACGCCGGTGAACAGCCTCAAAGGATATTACGGCCACACCCTCGGCGCCGCCGGGCTCATAGAGGCCGTGATCGGCATGTACGGCATGCGCGAAGAAACCGTGATACCCACCGCGGGTTTTGTTTCGCCCGGCACCAGCCAGCCGCTGATGGTAAGCGGCGAAATAATACACCGGCCCATGACGCATTATCTCAAGACCACCTCGGGCTTTGGCGGATGTAATGCCGCGATGGTATTCAGTAACGTGAAATTGTAAATCTTTTTAAACCAGCAGATCACACCCATGAATTTTTTTACCAAGGAAACAAAAACCGCGTTACAGGCCAAGGAACAGGCGCTCTGGCTGGCGTTCGCACCGATCGCGTTCCAGGCATCCAAAGCCCTGAGAGACCTGGGCATTCTCCAGGTGGTGGCGGACAGCGGCATGAACGGCGTTACCATCGAGGAGATACTCGACAAGGTGAAACTCTCCCGCTACTCCGCGCGCGTGCTGCTGGAAGCCGGTCTGGGCCTCGAAATGCTGGTGGTGAACGATAAACGCTATACCCTCACCAAAACCGGTTTTTTTATCCTCAGCGATACGCTTACCCGCATCAACATGGACTTTTCGCACGACGTTTGTTATAAGGCCATGTATCACCTGCAAGACAGCCTTACCGAAGGCAAGCCGCAGGGGCTGAAGGAACTGGGGCCGTGGGAAACCATCTACCAGGGCCTTTCCATTCTCCCCGAACCTTCCCGCACCAGCTGGTTCAACTTCGACCATTATTATTCCGATCTCGCGTTCCCCGGCGTGCTGCCCATCGTATTCGAACAAAAGCCGAAGTCGCTGCTGGACATCGGCGGCAATACCGGCAAATGGTCCATGGCCTGCGCCAAACACGACCCGGACGTACATATCACCATCATGGACCTGCCCGTGCAGGTGAACGTGGCCCGCAAAACCATCGCCGAAGCGGGTTTCCAGGACCGCGTTTCTTTTTTTGAAACCGACATCCTCGACGAAAGCCGGCCGTTCGCAAAAGGCTTCGACGTAATATGGATGAGCCAGTTCCTCGACTGCTTCTCCGAAGCCGAGATCATCAGCATCCTTAGCCGCTGCCGCGAGGCGCTTAACGAAGGCGGCAGCGTGTACATCCTGGAGCCGTTCTGGAACAGGCAGCAGTTCAAGTCCGCCGCGTTCTGCCTGCAGCAAACGTCCCTTTATTTCACCGCCATCGCCAACGGCAACAGCCAGATGTACCATACGGACGACTTCTTCGCATGCATCCGCGCCGCGGGGCTCGAAGTGGTGATGGAAAACAACAACGTGGGGCTCAGCTACACCCTGCTGCGTTGCGTTAAAGCATAACAACATTTAAACCCTTTAATATGCAAACTGAAAAGGTGGATGTACTCGTTATAGGCGCCGGCCCCGCGGGAACGGTGGCCGCTTCCATCATCAACAAGGCGGGTTATTCGGTAAAGATCGTCGAGAAGCAAAAATTTCCCCGCTTCGTGATCGGCGAAAGCCTGCTGCCCCGCTGTATGGAGGCGCTTACGGAAGCCGGCTTCGTGGAAGCCGTTGCAGAACAGGGCTTCCAGCAAAAAACAGGCGCCAAGTTCGTCAAGAACGGCCAGATCTGCGATTTCACCTTCGAAGACCAGCACACCCCCGGCTGGAACTGGACCTGGCAGGTAACCCGCGCCGATTTCGATCACACGCTCGCCAAAACCGTCGAAAAAATGGGCGTGCCGGTGGAGTATGAAACAACCGTTACCGGCATACAGTTTTCCGGCTCCGATTCCGTTACCACCGTGGAAGATGCAAACGGCAACAAAAGGCTCATCGAAGCGCGTTTTATCGTAGACGGCAGCGGGTACGGCCGCGTGATCCCCAAACTGTTCAACCTCGAAAAAAATTCCGTTCTCCAGTCCCGCAAAGCGCTGTTCGCGCACACGATCGACACGCGGCGCGCCATGGCCGACCAGCCCAACCGCATTACCGCCGTGGTGCACGAAAAAGGCGTGTGGATCTGGATCATCCCCTTCGCCACCGGCATCACTTCCGTGGGCTTCGTAGGCGACAACACCTTTCACGACCGCTTCACAGGCAC
>CBINIO010000007.1:0-23999 GCA_966250725.1 uncultured Chitinophaga sp. | reverse complement strand
GGGCGGTGACCAACCAGGCCATCCGGCAGCTGCAGGAAGGGGTGACCATCAGCGTCGACGGCAAACCTTACCGTACCCGCGGCGCTGACGCGGAAATATTCGCAAACGATCCCGACGTACCAGAGCGCAACCCGCCTATCCGTTTCCGCAAACATATTCCCGCCCCCTGGATCAGGCTCATACTCCGCGAAGGAAAAAACAGGCAGGTGCGCAAAATGACGGCGGCAACGGGTTTCCCCACGTTGAGGCTCATCCGTTGCAGGATCGAAAAGCTGAGCATCGAAGGTTTGCAGCCGGGCGATATGATCCGTCATTCGCAGCAGGAGATCTACAAAGCGCTTTTCCGTTAAACCGCTTCCGCTCCAATTTCGCTGGCTGTCAAACAGAAATATGACTTCATTTAACTAGATTTGTCACATTAAACAGAAAATATGCTCAAATCCATGACCGGCTTTGGCCGTGCGGAGGTAACCCGGGGAGAAACAACCATTGTGGCGGAGATCAAGTCGCTGAACGGGAAGCAGTTTGAAGTAAACCTCAAAATGTCCCCCCTCCTGAAACCCTACGAATTCGATATCCGCAACCTCCTCCAGCAGGAGCTGCAGCGCGGCACGCTCGACGCTACCATCAACATCAAGCAGAACGGCGCCACCCGCCCCGTAGTGATCAACACGGAGCTGGCGCGTTATTATCACACGGCGATCTCCTCCATGGCTACCGAGCTTTCCCTTCCGCAGGAAGACATGCTCAACGTGCTGATGAAGCTGCCCGAAGTGGTAACGCCCGCATCCGAACAAATGCAGGAATCCGAATGGCTGGAAGTGGAGAAAGTGATCCGCACCGCCGTGGGCGATATGGACGCGCACAGGATAGACGAAGGCGCGATGCTGGAAAAAGACCTGCTGATGCGCATCGAGAACATCCTGCTGTATACCGAAAAGGTAAAGGAGCTGGACCCGCTGCGGAAAGACAAAGCCCGCACCCGTCTCGAAACGCTGCTCGCCGAATACGTGGGCAAAGAGAACGTGGACGCGAACCGCATGGAGCAGGAGCTGATCTTTTACCTGGAAAAGCTCGACATCTCCGAAGAGCTGATCCGCCTGCAAAACCATTGCCGGTACTTCAAGGACATACTCGCCGAAGCCGAGGCCGCCAAAGGCAAAAAGCTGGGCTTCGTGCTGCAGGAGATCGGCCGCGAGATCAACACCACCGGCTCAAAGGCGAACGACGCCGGCATCCAGCAATGGGTGGTGATGATGAAAGACGAACTGGAAAAAGCAAAAGAGCAGGTACTCAACGTACTTTAAGCTGCAATACAACTATGACCGTAAAGACGAACCAGCGATACGCCGCCCTTTTTATATGCCTGCTGGCATTCGCCTGCAAGCCGCCGAAGCTGGACACCTTCGAAAAGAACCGGGACATCCCGCATTCGGAATGGGCGACAGACAACCGGCCGGTATTCGAACTGAAGCTGGCCCCGGAAGACACCGCGTACTATTATAACATTTATGTGAACGTGCGGCATACCGACGCTTACCCTTACAACAACCTCTGGCTGCTGGTAAGCACGCAGCTGCCGGGAGACAGCGCGGCAGTGACCCGCCGGGTGGAGCTGCCCCTCGCGGACACATACGGCAAATGGCTGGGCAGCGGCATGGACGACATCTTCGAACACCGCATCCCCATCCAGCAGAACGCCATCTTCGCAAAGCCGGGCATGTACCGCTTCACCTTCGAGCAGAACATGCGGCAGAACCCGCTGCCCAATATGCTGAGCGTGGGCCTGCGCATCGAAAAAGCCGCGCCGAGGAAATAAACGAATGAGACCTTACATCATAATCTTTAACAAAAACTTCCCGAACGGATGAAAACGTCCTCATCCGGCCTGCCGAACAGGAAAATGATCACCGGCATCTATGTTTTTGTGCTGGTATACACCATCGTACAGCTGCTGTGGTGGGGCGTGCTGCTGCATCAGCAAAGCAAGCAGATCGCGAAGAACGAGCAGATGGCGCTTACCCACAAGATACAGGAGCTGCACCACCCCGCGGAGTTCATGCAGGAAATGCAGCGCCTTCACAAAGAGCAGCAGATGCGCACCTTCAAGTACATCGGCGAAGGCGTGATATTCCTCGTGCTCATACTCGCCGGCGCCGCCATCGTGTACCGCGCCGTGTGGAAGCAGATGAAGCTCGGCCAGCAGCAGCAGAACTTCATGATGGCCGTTACGCACGAGCTGAAAAGCCCCATCGCCGCGGCGAAGCTCAACCTCGAAACGCTGCGCCGCCACAAGCTGGACGAAGAAAAACAGCGCAAGCTGCTGGACGCCACCATCCGTGAGACCAACCGGCTCGACCAGCTGTGCAACAACATCCTGCTGGCCTCACAGTTCGAGCACCGCAAATACCAGCCCTTCCTCGAGCACCTCGATCTTTCGCGCCTGCTCAAAGACGCGGCGGAAGAGCTGCAAAGCCGCACCGTGAGCCACCGCATCGATGCGGACATCATGCCGGGCATAGCGCTGCAGGGGGACAAGTTCATGATCACCCTCATGCTCAACAACCTGGTGGAGAACGCCGTCAAGTACGCGCCCAAAGGCACTACCATCCAGGTAAGGCTGTACCGCTCCGCCGAAGCGCTCAAGCTCTGCGTGTGCGACGAAGGGGAAGGCATCGCGCAGGAGGAAAGAAGCAAGATATTTCTGAAATTCTACCGCATTGGCAACGAGAACACCCGCAAAAGCAAAGGTTCCGGGCTGGGGCTGTACCTCACCCGCAAGATCGTGGAGCAGCACGGCGGGGCCATTATCGTGAAGGACAATACCCCGAAAGGCACCTGTTTTGAGATCACCTGGAATGATTATTCCGTACAATCTGTACAAAATTAAACGGTTGTACGTAATTTTATAGGCAACCACAATGCATCAATATGAAGGAAGCGACGAAAGCATCAATATTGCTGGTAGAAGACGAAGAGAACCTCCAGGAAGCCCTCAAGCTCAACCTGGAGCTGGAAGGTTATGAGGTAACGGCCGTGGATAATGGTACCAGCGCGCTGAAAGCCGTTAAGAACGAATATTTCGACCTGATCATCCTCGATATCATGCTCCCCGAAATGGACGGCCTCGCCGTTTGCGAGAACATCCGCATCCAGAACAACGAAGTGCCCATCCTTTTCCTCAGCGCCAAGAACAGCAGCGCGGACCGGGTGCTCGGTCTTAAAAAAGGCGGGGACGACTATATGACCAAACCTTTCAACCTCGAAGAGCTGCTGCTCCGCGTGGAAAAGCTCATCGTCAAGAATAAAAAGATACAGGACAAGGATTCCGTGCCCAACGTATACCGCTTTGGCAACAACATGATCGACTTCGCCGCGCAGGAATGCGTGGGGAAGGACGGCAAACATCACGAGCTGTCCAAAAAAGAGACCATGCTGCTGAAGCTGCTGATCGAGAACAAGGGCGAAGTGGTGACGCGTGAAAAGATCCTGCAGGTAGTTTGGGGGTATAACGTGTACCCCACCACCCGCACTATCGACAATTTTATCCTCAATTTCCGCAAATACTTCGAACAGGACAGCCGGAATTCCCAGTATTTCCACTCCGTGCGCGGCGTAGGCTACAAGTTCACCGACGGCTGAGCCGCCATACCGGCTATCCTTATTCCCCCGCCGTTTGTAAAGCGGCCCCCGCCAGCTATTCAATCCCGTTTTTCCGGCCATCGGGCACTGCTTATTTTTGGCTTAGGAAACAGATATGGATAACCCCACAAGCGGACTGGACCCATCGCATGCACTTACGGCGCCGCCGGCATTGGAATTACTGCCTTTACCCGGCGTGTTGATATCCCTCGTTGTTTTTTTCGTACTGGCCGCGGCAACGGGTCTTTTTTTCTGGTGGCGCGAGCGCAGGCTGCGGCGCAGCATGCAGGAGAAGATCGCCATGCAGGGCCGCCGCGCTTCCCTCGAACTGCATACCATCCAGAGCCAGATGGACCCCCATTTTATTTTTAACAGCCTCAACGCCATCCATCGCTTTATCCTTTCCTCCGCCACCGAAATGGCCTCTTCCTATCTCACGCGTTTCAGCAAGCTTATGCGTCTCATGCTCGAAAACTGCGGCAGGGAATGGATCACGCTGGAAGAAGAGCTGGAATCCCTGGAGCTGTACCTGCAGCTGGAGCAGCTGCGTTTTGACGGGCAGTTCGAATACAGCATCCGCCGCCTGCCGGGATGCCCGCAGCTGTCCGCGCTGCTGCCGCCCTTCGTGGTGCAGCCTTATGTGCAGAACGCCATCTGGCACCGCCTGCTGCATCACGATACTGGAAAAAAAGGACGCATCAATATCGAGATCGGGAGGAAGGAAGGAGAGTTCTGCATCCGGCTGGAAGACAACGGCGTGGCGCGCCAGAGCACTTTTCACCATTACCAGCAACGCACCGCAGGCACCCGCGCGGCCGCCGAAAGGCTGCATTGGATCAACGCGCGGTACCATACGCATGCAGCCGTTACCACGGGCAATTTATACGATCAGCATCACCGCAAAACCGGTACTTACACGCTCATCCGGCTGCCGGACGTTACCGCCGCCACCCTGCCGGAAGAAGCGGAGAATTTTAAGTAAATTAGCATAGCCGAGGGATATTCCTTTCACACCCTAATACGGGGCTTTCATGACTACCATCATTATAGACGATGAGGAACATTGCCGCGATGTGCTCCATCTGCTGCTGAAACGGTATTGCCCTGAATTGCAGGTAGCGGCGGTATGCGCGGGCGCGGAAGAAGGGCTGAAAGCCATCGTGAAGCTGCAGCCGCAGCTGGTGTTCCTCGACGTGGAAATGCCCGGCATGAACGGGTTCGAGCTGCTCGAAACGCTCGGCCGCCCCAACTTCTCCGTGATCTTCACCACCGCTTACGATCAATACGCCATCAAAGCCATCCGCCACAGCGCGCTGGATTTTTTATTAAAACCCGTGGACAAGGACGAGCTGATTGCCGCCGTAAAAAAAGCCGTCGGCCAGCATCATACTTCCGGCCCGAAAACGGAAGCGCTGCTGCAATTCCTCCACCAGCACATGCAGCCCAACGAAAGGCTGGCCCTGCCGACGGTGGACGGCCTGCGCATGATGCCCGTGCGCGAGATCACCTGCTGCGAGTCCGAAGGCAGCTACACCCGCGTGTTCCTCCAGCAGCACACCACGCCGCTGCTCATCTGCCGCTCGCTCAAAGAGGTGGAAGACGCGCTGAAGGACAAAGGTTTTTTCAGGGTGCACAACAGCTACCTGATCAACCTTTCCTACATGTACAAATACATCAAGGGAGACGGCGGGGAGATCATCATGACGGACGGGCGCAGCGTGCCGTTGAGCCGCCACAGGAAACAGGAGTTCCTGACAAGGATCGAAAAATTATAATTACAGGGATTTCAGCTCGTTCACCGCCACCCAGCCGTTCTTGCCGTCGGCAAGCTGCACTTTGCTGTACTGGCTGGTGCCGTCCAGCACTTTTACCTTCATGCCTTCCTTTAATTCGAACAGGTCTTTGCTCCCATCGTCGGGCGCGGATTTTACTTTGACGGCGTTGTGCATCACGATGGCTTCGCCGCTGTTGTAGGCTTTGTTATGCGTCCAGACGGCCATGGAGAAATAACCTACGAACAGCACGCCGGTGGCGGCCATGGCCCAGCGGAACCACTGCCTGCGTTTTACCGGGATAAAAAAATACACGATGGCGGAAGCAGCCAGCAGCCAGCACCACACGATGCTCCATATCGCCCAGCCGCGGCCGGAATGCAGGGATTGCCATTGCAGCCACCATCTTTCGAAGAACAGCAAAGGCAATGTTTCCACGTTGCTGCCCACGCGCTGGTTCGCCATTTCGAGGTTCTGCTCGGTGGCTTCGTCGCCGGGCCGCAGGTGCAGCGCTTTTTCAAAGCTGTATACGGCCATGGCCGTCTGGTTGCTTTTGTAATACGCGTTGCCCGCGTTGAAGTACAGGTCGGCCACCTGGTACCCGGAGTCTATCAGCTGCTGGTACTTCGCGGCGGCCTCGTTATATTTTTTCTGCCGGTACAGCTGGTTGCCTTCGGTGAAAAGCGCGGGCACGTCCTGCGCCTGCGCCGTAACGGCGGCGCCTGCAAAAATGCAGCACAACAATACCTGGATGGATAGTCTGGATAAACGCGTCATAATCGGTTATTTTCCGGCGGCTTTGCCTTTTAGTTCGTCTTCGATGGCGCTGATCACTTCCACCGCTTCCTGGTAAGCGCCCTGGCGGTGCTCGTTGCTGCTGGCCGGCGCGTACAGGGCCATTTCGCAGCGGTCCGTCAGCTCCATCAGCTTTTGCATGGTGCCGGCGCTCACGTTTTGCGCGGCAAGCCTGTCCTGCACCAGCTGTTTGGTCAGCTCGGCCATGGGTATCTTCAGCTTATGGCTGAGGTAGCCCCAGGTGGCGCGTGACGTTTCTTCATAAAACGCTTTGTCTTTCCCTTCCTTGAGATAACGCGCCGCCAGCTCGAGCCGTTTGAGCGCTACGCGGTTGGCGTGGCGGTGGCGCAGCATGGCCGCGTTGCTGGTGAGAAAATGCTGGCGCCTGCGGTACCATGCCATCGCGGCGATACCCAGCAGCGGCAGCAGCATTAATATCCAGAAGAGCGCTTTGCCAAAGAAGAACGGGCTGCTTTTGCTCCAGCTCTGCCCGGTCTCGCGGATGTCCGCCAGCTCGGCTTTCCGGCTGAAGTCCGCGCGGTCGCGCTTCACCTGTTTGCCTTGTGTGACGTGTACGGAGAAAGGGGAAGACGTGAGCGTTTTATACGCCTTCGCTGCGGGATCGAAGTAAGAAAATTCCACCGGCGGCAATTCGTAGTCGCCCTTTTCCTGCGGCATCAGCGCGTACTGGAACTGGCGGGTGCCGCGTAGCGGGTTGCTGTTCTTTTCGATGTTGTCGGTAACGGCCGGATCGTATTTTTCGAACGCCGGCGGAATGTTCAGCGGCGGCGCGTTCAGCAGGTTCACGTTGCCCTGCCCGGAGATGTTCACTTTCAGCGTGAGCGCATCGTCCGTGCTGAGGCTTTTTTTATCCAGTTCGGCCTTCATGGTGAACTTGCCCACCGCGCCGTTGAAGCTGGCCGGGCGGCCCTCCGTGGGTAAAGGTTTCACGGTTACCTTCACCACCGGGCTTTGTATCTTGTAAGGCACTACCTGGTATTCGGGCGTGCTGAAAGGATCGTCGCTGAAAAAGTCGTCGAAAGGGCTGCCGCCAAACGCATCGCGGAAGAACGGGTCGTTGAAGGGATCGTTGGCCGCGCGTTTTTTGCGGCTGCCAAGCACCACGAAATGCACCTGGTTGTCCACCTCGGCGGGGTCCAGCTCCAGCTCGCCGGATTGCAGCGGGAACAGCAAGGTCTTGCGGATCACGAACACGTTGAAAGGCACGCCGTTCACCATTTCCTCCTGCGCGCGCGGCGGGTTGGGCAGCTCGATGTCTTTCGCGGAAAAACCCTTGAACGCGGGCACTTTGGTAACGTTGGAATTGGTGGGCAGGCGGGTGTAGAGCTTGTAGGTGGCGGTGATCTGCTCGCCTTCGTACACGGTGGTTTTGTCCACCTCCACTTTCACAAAAATATTTTTACGCAGTTTGTCTTTTACGTCTTCTCCTTTACGGATCACGCCAGGGTGCGATTCCCCGTACACGTCGCCGCCGTAGCCCCTGCGGCGCGGCTGCGGGGCCTGCGCTTGCGGCTGTGCCTGCTGCTGCGGCTTTTGCGAGCCGGGGCCGCCTTTCACCACTTCGATATTGATGGGATTGCTTTTTACCAGCCGGCCGTCCACCCGCGCGGTAGCGCCCGGAATGGTGTAATGCCCCGGCGCCTGCGGCTGCAGCACATAGGAATAAGCGACGTAGCTAGACATCTTCCCGTTCACATAAGAAGTGCTTTGCATCACTTCGGGGCCCTGCACCACGGTGAAACCTTTGAACACCGGGGTGACCTGCCCGCTGAAATTCACGGGATTTTCAAGCAGGAACTGCACGCGCACCATTTCGTCCATGGCGATCACGCTGGCGCTGCTGTGCGTGGTAAAACGGAACTCCTGCGCGCTGGCGGAAAGTGCTGCGCTCAAACAAAGCAGCAGCGCGAATAAACTTTTCTTTACAATGACAGTATGCACCTTCATTCTGGGAACAAATTTAACCAAAGCCGCACCGGCATTTGCGAGCTATGCGTTAAAAGAAAGTTAAAAAAGTGGTAAAAGTCGCTACAGGAAAGGATTTCATCCGGCGCGCCGCTTGCGAGGGTTGGCGCACTGCCCGTTTTCATCCGGTATGCAACGGGATGGTTTTCACAACCCCTGCCCCGTTTCCAGGTTACATCCCCCACAGCACGCAATGGACCACAACGGTGTGCTTGCCGTCCTCACGTTATATCCCCGAGCATGGGCCGCAGCAGGATGTCTTCCACCACGGCCTGCGGGCTGAGGTTGTACGCCGCCCAGATCATGTCCGCCACGTCGCCGGCTTCCATCAGCCGGTCGGCCGGGGCTTCAAAACCTTCCCAGCTGGCCGTCCATACCGGGCCGGGGCTGATCGACGTTACTTTTACGCCGAAAGGTTTCATTTCTTCGCGCAGGTTTTTTGAAAAACCCAGCAGCGCGAATTTGGTGATGCTGTACGAGCCGCCGTTGGGATAGGCTTTATGGCTGGCGGTGGAGCAAAGGTTGAACACATGGCCTTTGCGCGCCGCTTTCATGGCGGGAATAAAGGCGCGGGTGAGATGGTACGCGCTGTAAAGGTTCACGGCCATCATCTTTTCCAGGTGGCCGTCTTCTTCTTCGTGCACGGCGCCGGGCGTAAAAATGCCGGCGTTGTTCACCAGTATGGCCGGCGTGTCGCCGAACGTTTCTTTTACCTGCCGTGCAAAAGCGAGCACGGCCTGTTTGTCCGCCATGTCCACCATAGCGGCCAGCACCCTGGCGCCCTGCCGTTGTTGTTGAATGGACTGCTTCGCCGCTTCGAGCGCATCGGCGTGGCGCGCGCAAATGGCAATGTCAAATCCTTCAGCAGCCAGCTTTTCAGCCGTCGCCTTCCCTATTCCCCTGCTGGCGCCTGTAATGATCGCGTACATATTTTCTGATTACGGTTTTTAAGCTCCTAAAAATAACGCAAAAATTATGGAATCGTTAAATTGTCCGGCGCTTCCCCGCGTTTGTCGTAAATTTGCGGTGGAAACACAGCTGCCAACGCTACAGATCATTATGAGATACAAACATATTTTTTTCGACCTCGACCATACTTTGTGGGATTTTGAGACAAACGCCACCGCTACGCTACAGGAGCTTTACACGGAATATTCGCTGGAACAGCGGGGCATTCCTTCTTTCGAAACTTTTTATGCGTCGTACTCGGTTATCAACGATAAACTGTGGGACCGCTTCCGCAAAGGTTTTATCAACCGCAACGAGCTTCGCGTAAAACGTTTCAGCATGACGTTCCTCGATTTTAAGCTGTGTGACGACAAGCTTTGCGAGTCCATCGGCGCGCGCTTCATCGAGCTGCTGCCTACCAAAACCGCGCTGTTCCCGCATTGCACGGACGTGCTGGATTACCTGCGCGATAAAAAATACCCGATCCACATGATCACCAACGGCTTTGAGGAAACGCAGAGGCTGAAGATGAAACATTCCGGCATCAACGATTATTTCACACACGTGATCACTTCCGAAAGCGCGGGCAGGCTGAAGCCGCACCGGGAGATTTTCGATTACGCGATGAAGCTGTCCGGCTGCACGGCATCGGAATGCATCATGATCGGCGATACGCTGGATGTGGACGTGCTCGGCGCGCAGCAGGCGGGCATCGACCAGGTGTATTTTTCTCCCACGCCCGCCGTGGGCATTCAGCCGACGTATACGATCCAGAGCTTGCATGAGCTGAAGGAGATATTGTAAGCTGCATGAGCTGAAGATGTTAAGTCCGGCAAACCGCCTGTAAGCTGAAAAATTGCAGGGCTGAACACCGATATGACAATATCATCGCCAGCTGACAACTATATTTTGAAAAATCATCGCATAGAAAAAGGCTGCGTCCCAATGGGACGCAGCCTTTTGCATATCATTTCGCGCCGTTTTAACCTTTCGTGGCCGGTTTGGCTTTTTCGGTCCTGGCGGCGGCGGGTTTGACGGATTTTTTCTTCATCGCTGCCGCTGCTTTGGAAGGCATCGGCATGCAGCAGGATTTGCTGCCCTCTTTACAGGTGGCTTCTTTCGCTGTTTTCTTTTTGGCGGCGGGCTTCTCCTGGGAAAGCGCCGGGCCGGCGATCAATGCGATGGCCGCGAGGGCGAAGAATATTTTTTTCATGACACCCTGAAGATAAAACAAAGCATTCAAAAAACCTGTTAAAACTTACCCGAGCTTCGCGATCACCGTTTGCCCGCCCCGCACGATCTGCTCCAGCGACACGTTCACTTCGGTGCCGACGGGCAGGTAAATGTCCACACGGGAGCCGAACTTGATAAAGCCCATTTCCTGGTTCTGTTTTACCTGCATGCCCGCGCTGAGATAGTTCACGATGCGGCGGGCGAGGGCGCCGGCGATCTGGCGCACGAGAATATCCGTTTTGCCGTTGCCGATCACTACTGTGTGGCGTTCGTTCTCGGTGGAAGATTTGGGATGCCAGGCCACGAGGTATTTACCGGCATGGTACTGGCTCAGCTTCACTTCGCCGCTGATGGGATTGCGGTTTACGTGCACGTTGGCAGGGCTCATAAAAATGGACACCTGCAATCTTTTATCCTTAAAATATTCGGGTTCGTACGTTTCTTCTATCACCACTACTTTACCGTCCGCCGGGGCTATCACCAGCTGTTCGTCCTGTTTCATTTCCCGGTTCGGGATGCGGAAAAAGGATACGATAAAAAGGAAAATTACGAGTGAAATGGCGGACGCGATATAGCCCGCAAGCGGGGACAGCAGGTAAAATACCGCGCCGTTGATCAGCGCCAGTACCACAAAGGTGATGGCGATGGTAGCCGTTCCCTCACGATGGATAGTCATTGTTCTGTTTTGATTTTGAAAAGATCGCCGTTATTTTTTCCGGCGGTATGAAGGTATGAAGAAAATAAAAATTTATCGCACAAAGAGGCTCACGTATATCCATGCAAAAGGCGCGGCCACCAGCAGCGAATCGAAGCGGTCGAGAAAGCCGCCGTGGCCCGGCATGATGCTGCCCGAATCTTTTACGCCGGCGAGCCGTTTCAGGCGTGATTCCAATAAGTCGCCCGCCGTGCCGAACACCGCGGCGATCACCGCCAGCGACACCCAGTGCGGCCAGGCCAGGCCCCATTGTTCGCCGCCCCGGCAATACCCGAAAACGCCCGCCGCGGCGATCGCCAGTATCATGCCGCCCACCGTGCCTTCGATGGTCTTTTTCGGGGAAATGGAGGGGAAAAAAGGCGTGCGGCCGATGAGGGAGCCGACGATGTAAGCCATGGTATCGTTGATCCAGATAAAAATGATCAGCAGCAGCGGGATGAGCACGCCCGGAGGATGGCCGTACCCGGCCGGGTGCATGCCCGTACCGGCGAGCCAGCCGGGCGCCGCCAGCCGCAGGTCCACCATCATGCTCAAAGGCGCCGTTACGTAAATAAGGCCGAGGATGGAATAACCGATCGTTTTCAGCGAAAAGTTTTTGCTCATCAGGATCTCGCCCAGCGGCAGCAGGAGAATAAAGATGAACGCCATCACAAAGCCGATCTCGCCCAGCGTTACGCCGTTGCCGCCGAAATGTTTGTCCGTTACCGCCATCATTACCGCGCAGCCCGCTATCAGCAGGCCCGCGCGATGCCAGGGCGATACTTCGTTATAATCGCCGTCCATCAGGCGCACGAGCTTTACGTACTCCCGCAGGGCAAAAAAGTTGATCAGGAAAAACAGGAGAAAAAAGGTCAGTTCGTTCCACAGGATGCCCCCGAGCATGATGGCTACGAAAAACAGGGCGGTAATGGTGCGCGTGATGAATGTCTTCATGCTGTGCTAAAAAGTTGGATCGCCGTAAAGCTACAGATTGTTTTCGATCTTCCCTTCCCGGCTCGCCGCTATCAGCTCTTTGGCCGCCGCTTCGTTGCTGGCGTGCACATATACTTCCTCCATGCCCGGCAGCATGGTCACGAACGAAGAGTCCTGCCGGCTTACGATCACGGCTTCTATTTCGTTTTCTATCAGCATGCCTTTTACGAGCTCCGATTCGAAAGACACGTTGCTGGCAAATACTTTAACCCAGTCTTTTTCCATATCAGTATTCGTTTTCTGTTGTGGTTGTTTGAATTTCCCGTTGCACTGCCGCGCGGAAATCGTAGCCTTTTTCCATCGCCCGCTTATGCAGCCGCCATATCAGCAGTCCGGCCACCGCGGCGCTCAATAACCCGAAGTACAGCGGCACATGCTCGTCCGCCATGGCGTCGTAGTTCGACATTTTCGCCTGGTACAGGAACACCAGCAGCACCTGCAGCCCGTTGTTGAGGAAGTGCGCGAGGATGGAGAGCCAGAGGTTCCCCGTTACCAGGTATATCGCCCCGAGCAAAAAGCCCAGCATCGCGCGGGGCATAAAGCCGAGGAACTGGAAGTGGATAAAGCTGAAAAAAAGCGCGGTGAGCGCCACGGCCACCCAGCCGTTCTTCACGATACGCAGCACGATGTTCTGCATCACGCCCCTGAACAGCACTTCTTCCGCGATGGCGGGCGCGAGGGCGATCAGCACCATGTTCACCACCAGCGAGGCGATATCGGGCATTTTCAGGATCATTTCGGTTTGCGTTTTGGCGTCCCTTTCCAGCTCGGCCAGCATGTCCGGCAGCGGCCACAGCTGGTTCCATTCCGCCAGCAGGCCCACCATGGGCAGCGAGGCCAGCAGGATGAGCAGGGCCAGCGCCACCTGCATGAGCGACGACGGCCGTTCCAGGCCCAGGTAAGCGCCCGGGCGGGGACCCGCCATCCGCGCGAAGATCAGCCCCGGTATAAGAAAAGCGCCCAGCGTGAACATGAACTGGATGGTTTTGGCGGCAAAAACGAACAACGGGTCCTTCCAGGCCGTTGTTTCCTTGATCTGCATAAACGTATAGCCGCCGCTGATAGCCGGGAATATCACCGCCATCAGTACGGTCGTTACGAGATAACAGGTGAAAAACAGCGTCAGAAGCCAAAACAGCTGAGCCCAGGGAGATGATCTGCGTATAAAGTCCATAAACTATCGCTGAAGTTATTTTGCGTAAATTTACACCGTGTTTGCCAGTTGACCGATAAAATAAAAACCGGCAAGATTAATATGGTGAAAATTGGAGATATAGAACTGGGTGAATTCCCGCTGCTGCTGGCGCCCATGGAAGATGTAAGCGATCCTCCCTTCAGGGCGGTGTGCAAGCTCAACGGGGCGGACCTGATGTATTCCGAGTTCATTTCTTCCGAAGGCCTCATCCGCGATGCGATCAAAAGCCGGAAGAAACTGGACATTTTCGATTATGAAAGGCCGGTAGGCATCCAGATTTTCGGGGGCGACGAAGAGCCGCTGGCGATGGCCGCCCAGATAGTGGAAGCCGCCAATCCCGACCTGCTCGACATCAACTTCGGCTGCCCGGTAAAAAAAGTGACCTGCAAAGGCGCAGGCGCGGGCATCCTGAAAGACATCCCCAAAATGGTGAAGCTCACCGAAGCCGTCGTAAAGGCCACCAAACTGCCCGTAACGGTCAAAACGCGCCTCGGCTGGGACGACGACAGCAAAAACATCGAAGAAGTGGCACAACGCCTGCAGGACGTAGGCATCCAGGCGCTCACCATCCACGGCCGCACCCGCACGCAGATGTACAAAGGCAGCGCGGACTGGACGCTGATCGGCAAAGTAAAGAACAACCCGAAGATCCATATTCCCATTTTTGGCAACGGCGACATCTGCACGCCCGAACAGGCCAAAAACGCGCGGGAAAAGTACGGGGTGGACGGGGTGATGATCGGCCGCGCCGCCATCGGTTACCCCTGGATATTCAACGAAGTAAAACACTTCCTGGCTACCGGCGAACACCTGCCGCCACCCACGGTGGAAGAACGGGTAAAGGTGTGCAAGCAGCACCTCCGCCACTCCATCAGCTGGAAGGGTGAGGTGGTAGGCATACTCGAAATGCGGAGGCATTATACCAATTACCTGAAAGGGCTGCCGCATATCAAGGAATTCCGTGCACAATTAGTAACTTGCAATACAGCGTCAGCTATAGAAGCGGTACTGGATGCCGTTGCATTACAGTACAAAGATCATATATTTGAAAGGACAATGGCCCCAATGGCTGGCTCGGATGGAACAGCGTTGCAGACGGAAAGAGAACTGGCGTGTGGTATCGCGGATTAACCCCGAATTGAATCACCAAAAAACTGCATTCACAATGGCCACGGTTAAAAATCTGAAAAATGAAGTCTGGAAAGACTTGCAGATTAAAAACAAATCTGCCCTGCGCAAAAGGTACGCAGTGTCCAACATGGGAAGAGTGATCAGTTACCATGAAAGCATCGAGGATGGCAAATTGTTGACCGGTTCTACCGTAGAAGGTTATACGGTGTTGAACATCAAACCTGCGGACACCTATCAAAGCCTCTACCTTCACCGCGAAGTGGCGCGGCTCTTCGCCCCCAAAACCAGCCGGGCCCAGAAATACGTGATCCACCTCGACTTTAATAAAAAGAACAACAAGGTATCCAACCTCCGCTGGGCCACCAAGGAGGAAATGGAAAGGCACCAGCAGAACAGCCCGGCCAAGCTGGCTTACAAGGAGCTGCAGCGGCACCGGCTGAAAGGGCTGAAGCTGAACGTGACCAAGGTGAAAAGCATCAAGCGGCTGCTGGACAAACCCGGCAGAAAGACCATGAAGCAGATCGCCGAACAGTTCTCCATCAGCGAAATGCAGCTCTACCGCATCAAAAGCGGCGAGAACTGGAGCCATGTTACCCTGGATTAAATCCTGAATCTTCAGGAATGATCATATTCTGATGTTGTCTGACAATGGCCTTCGTGTATGCGGGGGCCATTGCCTTTTTCCGCCCTCCTTGCTTGCTTCCCGCTTTTGCCGTACCTTACTCTCCCAAAATAGTAGACTATGTCAGACAAGAAAATAGCGATCATTGGCGGCGGCAACCTCGGTTCCGCCATAGCGGAAGGACTTATAAAAAGCGGGTTCAGCAAACCCGGCAGCATTACCGTAACCAAACGAAATACCGCCACCCTGGCCGCCCTTCGCGAAAAAGGCGTGCATGTGGAATCAGATAACGCCGTTGCCATCAGCCAGTCGGACGTGGTGGTGGTGGCACTCAAACCCTATAACGTCAAAGAAGTGCTCAGCGAACTGCGCGCCAGCTTCGACGCCAAAAAGCAGGTGCTGATCAGCGTGGTGACCGGCGTGCTGCTGGACGATCTTGAAAAGATCACCCTTCCCGGCCTGCCCATTTTCCGCGCCATGCCCAATACCGCCATCGCCATACAGGAATCCATCACCTGCATCTGCGGGCGCAACGTAACGCCCGAGCAGACCGCCTTTGTAAAAGAAATGTTCGACCAGCTCGGCATCTGCGTAAGCATCGACGAAAAGCTGATGGACGCCGCCACCGTGCTCGGCGCCTGCGGCATCGCGTATGCGCTCCGTTTTATCCGCGCCAGCATACAGGGCGGCATCGAGATCGGTTTTGACGCAGCCACCGCCAACCTCATTGCCGCGCAAACGGTAAAAGGCGCCGCCGAGCTGCTGATCAAAGGCAACCGCCACCCCGAAGCGGAAATAGACAAGGTAACAACACCCAAAGGCTGTACCATTGCGGGTTTGAACGAAATGGAACACCAGGGCTTCAGCTCCTCCCTCATCAAAGGCATCACCGCCAGCTACGACAAGATCGTGAAAGGATAACAGCATACTGTAACTAGTACTAAAACAAAAACACAAAGGCCGGGATAAGATTATCCCGGCCATTTAGTTAAACCTACAACTGTTACACTGTTGGTAACAAGATTATCACTAATGCAAGTAGTTTATCAGTTCATCATCGACGCGGCAGCCAGGTCGCGCGATGCTATTTCCTGCGCGGTAGGCGCTACCATGCGCTGGCGGATGTAACGTTTTTTGGAAATGCGGCCCATGCCGAATTTCGCCATCAATTTATCGACCACCATATACACTACCGGCACCACGA
The DNA here is from genome assembly GCA_966250725.1 of uncultured Chitinophaga sp. Taxonomy (GTDB): domain Bacteria; phylum Bacteroidota; class Bacteroidia; order Chitinophagales; family Chitinophagaceae; genus Chitinophaga. Next base: position 7,784 of record CBINIO010000007.1, on the reverse strand, counting down.
TGAGCGTAAGGAACATCGAGGATATCAGCCCGCCGATGATCACCCATGCCAGGCCGTTTTTGGTGGAAGCCACACCGCCCGTCGCCAGCGCGATCGGCAGCATGCCTATCACCATCGCGATGGTGGTCATCAGGATCGGGCGGAGACGCGCCCTGTTGGCGTGGATCAGCGCATCGTAGGTGCTCTGGCCTTCCTCTTTCATCTGGTTCGTAAAGTCCACGAGGATGATCGCGTTCTTCGCCACGAGACCGATCAGCATGATCATGCCAAGGATGGTGAAGATGTTCAGCGTGTTGTTCGTAAGCGCCAGCGCGAGCAATGCGCCGATGATGGACAGCGGGATGGAGAACATCACCACGAAAGGATAGATGTAGTTGTCGTACAGCGCGACCATGATGAGGTACACCATCACGATGGAGATCAGCAAAGCCATGCCCAGCGTGGAGAACGAATCGCCCTGGTTTTCCGCGTCGCCGCCGAATTTGTAAGACACGCCCACCGGTTTTTGCAGCTTTTCCAGCTTCGCCGCAAACTCCTGCGTAACGGTGCCCGAAGGACGGCCCATTACCTGGCTTTGTACGTTCACCGAGGTGTTTTTATCGCGGCGCTCCAGCCTGCTCGGGCCGGACCCTTCGGTAACCGTGGCGAACTGGCTCAGCTTGATCAGCTCTCCTTTATCGTTCCTGAAATCGATCTTCGAAACGTCGTTGATGTTTTTCCGGTTAAAATCATCGAACCGGATGTTGATGTCGTATTCGTATTCGCCCTGGCGGAACTTCACTTTCGAATCGTCCGCGGTGCCGCTGAAGGCGGTTTGCATGGTGCCACCCACGTTTTCCAGCGTGAGGCCCAGCGCGCTCATCTTGTCGCGGTCCACCTGCACGTTGATCTCGGGGTTGCCTTCTTCCACGGACAGCTTTACCTCGCTGGAACCTTCGATCGTTTTCAGCTCGGCCATCGCCGTTTTGGCGAAGCGCATCACGCTGTCAAGATCGGTGCCCATCACCACCAGCTCTACCGGCGCGCGCTGCGCGGTGCCGAGAATGCTCACGGGCGTGGTTTTCACCTTCACCCCGGGCAGCTGGCCTGCCAGCTCTTTTTTGATCTTCGACGCGAAGATGTCAGAAGGTTCGCGCAGGTGCTGGTCTACGAGCATCACCGTGATCTCCGATTTGTACGCGGTGGATTGCGATGCGCCAAAACCGTCTTCCGAAGTTTGCCCCACCGTAGTGATCAGCGAGGTAACGGCGTTCTTTTTGCTCATGATCTGCTCCACTTTGCGCGTGGCCTGGTTCGTTTGTTCCAGCGAAGCGTCCTTCGGCATTTCCAGCATTACGATGAACTGGCCGCGGTCGCCGTTCGGGATAAATTCCCCGCCGATATACCCTCTTCCCACCAATTGGAAAGAAGCGATCAGCAGCACGAGTGAACCCACGATCGTGATGGTCTTGTGACCCAGCGCCCATTTCAGCAGCCCGGTCATCCAGTTCGTGAATTTGTCCAGCTGTTTTTCGAACCAGAGAATAAATTTCTGGAAGAAATTTTTCCCCGTCAGATGCGTGAGCTTGCCAAAGCGCGATGCCAGCAAAGGCACGATGGTAAAGGACGTGAGCAGGCTCAGCATGGTAGAGATCATCACCACCACGCAAAATTCGCGGAGGATCTTGCTCACCAGCTCATTCGTCAGCGAGATCGGGAGGAACACCACCACGATCACGAGCGTGATGGAAGTAACGGTGAAGCCGATCTCTTTTACGCCGTCGAATGCGGCGCGCACTTTGTTCTTGCCCATTTCCATGTGGCGGTAAATGTTTTCCAGCACCACGATGGCGTCGTCCACGAGGATGCCCACCACCAGGGAAAGACCGAGCAGGCTCATCAGGTTCAGCGAGAAGCCGAACAGCTCCATGCCGATAAAAGTGGCGATCAGCGACGCGGGAATGGAGATCATCACGAAGATGGCGTTGCGCAGGCTGTGCAGGAACAGCATCATTACCGCCGCCACCAGCAGGATGGCGATGATGAGGTCATGTATCACCGAGTCCGCGGATTCGAGCGTAAATACGGAGGCGTCGTTCGCGATCTTGATCTTCACCTGGTCGCCGGCGTATTCTTTTTCGATGTCCGCGATCGCTTTTTGCATGGCTTCGCTCACGGTCACCGCGTTGGCGTCCGTCTGTTTCTGCACCTGCATCGCGATGGCGCTTTCGCCGTCCACGCGGGCGAGCTTTTCGGGATCTTTCTGGCTGTCTTGCACGTCCGCCACGTCGCCGAGACGCACCTGCGTGCCGGATGGCGTGGTGGTGAGCACGAGATTGCGCAGCTGGTTTACGTCCTTGTATTTACCGGCGAGGCGCACGAGTATCTGCTGGTCCACCGTCTTCACCTTTCCCGTCGGGAAGTCCAGGTTCGCGTTGGTCACGATCTGGCGCACCTGCAGGATGGAAAGGTTGTATGCTTCGAGTTTTGCCGGGTCGATATTGATCTTGATCTCCCTTTCCTGCCCGCCGATCAGCGTGATCTGCGCCACGCCGGGGAGGCGGGAAAGCTGCGGCTGGAGTTTTTTGTCCACCAGGTCGTAAAACTGGCGGTCGTCCATTTTGGCAGTGGCGGAAAGCGTCATGATGGGCAGGTCGTCCAGCGAGAACTTGTTGAGGCTGGGCGGTTTCGCGTCGCCGGGAAGGTCCGCCAGGATGGCGTTCACTTTCCGCTGCGCGTCCTGCAGGGCGATGTCCACATCCGCGTCGTTATTGAGCTCTACCGTTACCATCGAGAGGCTTTCGGAAGAGCGGGAGGTCAGCTTTTTGATCTTTTCCATGGAAGCCACCGCGTCCTCTATTTTTTTGGTGACGGTGCTTTCCACTTCCTGCGGCGATGCGCCGGGATATACGGTGGCGATCGTTACGATGGGCGAGCTGAACTTTGGCAGCAGCTCGTAGTTCAGCGCCTTGTAGCTGATCAGCCCCAGCAGGGTGAGTATCGTGAACAGCACGATCACTACGGTAGGCCGCTTTATGGATATTTCTGTAATCTTCATCAGTCAAAATTATTTTGGTAAGCGATCCTGTTATTTTCCCTGCACGGTTACTTTCGCACCGTCCGTCAGGTTGATCTGCCCGCTGGTGATCACGGTCTCGCCTTCTGCGAGCCCTTCGCGGATCTCCACTTTATCGCCAAAGATGCGCCCTGCCGTTACGCTGCGGAGTTTGGCCGTATTGCCTTCCATTACGTATACCTGGTTGCTGTTCACGCCGCCCACGAAGGCGTTGCGCGAAACGAGGATGGCGGCGGACTGCTGCGGCATGGCAAAGCTGGCGGTGCCGTACATGCCGGCTTTCAGCGGTTTGCCGCTTACGTTGCCCACTTCCATTTCCACCGGGTAGCTGAGCGTGGCGTCGCCTTTGGGAGCAATAAATGTGATCTTGCCGGTGTACCGGGTTTCGGGGAAGACGTTGGTGGTCACTTCCACCTTATCGCCCGTTTTGAGATGGATCACCTGCAGTTCGGGAACGGTTACACGAAGTTTCAGCCGGCTCACGTCCACGATGTCGAACATTTTGGTGCCGGCGGAAAGGTAAGCGCCCTGCTCTACATATTTGGCGTTGATGATGCCGGAGATCGGCGCTTTCACGTACGTGTCGCGGATGCGGCGGGATGCGGCGTCGTAGCGGCTTTGGGCCAGCTCGTACTGAAGGCGGGTGTCGTCCATCTGTTTCTGCGTTACGCCGCCGGTCTTAAAGGCGCTTTCGTAACGTTCCTTGTCCACTTTCAGCTGCTCGAGGTTCACTTTGGCGGATTGCAGATCGGTGCCGAGCAATTCGTCGTCTATGCGCGCCATGATCTGGCCCTGTTTTACAAAAGAACCTTCGTCCACCATCAGTTTGGTGATGCGGCCGGACGTTTCGCTGAGAAAGGTCAGCTCGCGTACGGGCTCAAAATTGCCGTTGGCGGAAAAGGTGCGTGCAAATTCCGTGGCGGTCACTTTTTCCGTGAGCACCGGCACGTCGCCCGTGTTGGCCTGTTTTACAAATTCCGTTTTTTCCGCGTTGGCCTTTTTGTTGGCATTCAGTTTCCAGACGATGGCCGCGAGGGCCGCTATAGTTAAAACGCCGTAGATTAAAACTTTCTTCATGGCTTGCATTAGTTTAAAAGTGAGGGCAGGTTGCCGTGTGATTTGATGAGGTCCAGCTCCGCGAGCTTGTATTGCAGCAGGGCTTCGTTATAGCTGTTCTGCGCTTCGGCCAGCGAGGTTTCAGCGTTCAGCAGGTCGGTAAGACTGGCGAGGCCCAGGTTGTAGTTGTTCTGGGTGGAGGCGTACACCTCGTCCGCCAGCGATACGTTCTCTTTTTGCGTTTTGATGGTGCTGAGACTGTTCAGCAGCACCAGGCGGCTGTTCTCGAAGGCGGTAGTAAGCTCCAGCTTGTTCGCTTCCAGCTGTTTGCTCACCTGGGCGAGCGTTACGTTCGCCTGGTCCACCCGCGAGCGGCGGGCAAAACCGTCAAAGATCGGGATCTTCAGCGTGAGCCCTACGGAAGCCATGCCGAACCAGTTGGCAGCGGAGCCTCCTTTGAACAGGTCGAACTTGTCGCTCAGGCCGTTGTAGGAGTAGCGGCCGTTGAAGCTGAGGCTGGGGAAATATTCCGCGATGTAGGCCTTTTTCTGGAAGGTTTGCAGCTCTTCCGTTTTTTTCAGCAGCTTGTATTCCGTTCTGTTGTGAAGGTTGAAGTTGCCGAAGTCCGTCGTAACGGCGGCTTTCTTTTCTATATCGCTCAGCTCGAGCGGCGGCAGCGCGATGTCTTCTTCCACGGCCATGCCCATCAGCTGTTTGAGTTTATTCTCTTCCACGCGCAGCTGGTTTTGCAGCTGGCTTTTCTGCGTCTGGTAATTCACGAGGCTCACCTTGATGCGGTCCAGGTCGATGCGTTTTGCCAGGCCGTTGTCCAGCTGGCTTTGCGTGGTTTCCACGAGCCGGGCGAGCTTGTCGATGTTCGTCTGTATGACGTTCATTTTTTCCTGCTTCACCAGCAATGCATAATAAAGACCCGATACGCCGTAGATCACGTTCTCCTTTGTCTGCTGCGTTTGCAGGCTGTAATATTCTTCGCCTGATTTTGCGGCTTTGAGACCGGTGAACACGCTCTGGTTGAACAATTGCTGGTTCAGGTCGGCGGAGGCGGAAGCGTTCCAGGTGGTGCCTACTTCCACGGGCATCGGTTTGCCCGGTTCCGTCTGGTTGAATGCGCCGGGCAGCACCATCACCTGTTTTTTCAGGTTGTCCGTCAGGTTGCCGCTGCCGGTCACCTGCGGGAGCGCCTGTGCGCGTATCTCTTTTGTTTTGAGCCGGCCCATGTCTTCTTCGAGGCGGCTGACGGCCAGCGACCGGTTATGGTCGAGGGCAAAGCGGAGGCAGTCCTGCAGCGTGAGCTGTTTCGTTTGTGCGTTCGCGTTGATCGTTCCTATTATGGAAAGAAAGAGGAACGGGATGATCCATTTTTTCATGTTACGGTTTGTATAGCGAATGAGTTATGATTCGGTGGTCTTTTCGGGTAAGAATCGTTCCACGAAGTCCTGGCCTTGCGGCGTGGCGATGCCGCGGATGTAGTGCGCGGTCATTTGCTGTATCACTTCGTGAAGGTCAAATTCGGCGGGGGGATAAAAGAGCGGGTTGAACAGCGCGTTGAGCTGCAGCAGGCGCATGTGCGCGATGATGTCCGTGTGCAGGGTGGAGCGGTAAAGCCCTTCGCGGATGCCGCGTTCGAGGTTCGCGCGGATGAAGCCGGTGAGCTGCTGCCCGCGGAAGTCCAGCACCGTTTTCCAGGCGGCGGGGTGGTATTTTTCCAGCTCAAAGAGCAGCACCGGGTTGGTGATGCGGGCGAGGTGCTCCGTATGGCGGATGGAGAGGGTGAGCTCTTCCACCGCGTTGGCGCCCCGGGCGCTGCATTCGGCCAGCTGGCGGCAATACGCGCCGGTCATGAACGCCACCACTTCGTTGATCAGCTCCGTTTTGTCCTGGAAGTGCTCGTACACCGTTTTTTTGGAGATGCCGCATTCGCGGGCGATATCCTGCATGGTGATGCTTTTGATGCCGAAGGTGCGGCAGAGCTTTAAGGCTGTTTCGAGTATACGTTCCCGCATGGTCAGCTTTTTAATCCTTTGATGAAGATGTCGGCCAGTTGCACCTGGCACTTTCGCACTATTTCAAACTCCTCCTCACTGATCTCGTCCGTCAGTTCACGGGTGGAAAGCGACAGGCGCAGGCCGATCATGGATTGTATGTAAAGGGCAGCTACCTGCTCCGGGTTGTCCGAAACAAGTTCCCCGCCGGCGACGCCTTTGCTGATGATCCCTGCTACGATGGCTGTTTCTTTTTCCCGGGCCAGGCGGAACGTTTCGTCGGAGTTGAATAGCTGTTTGTCTTTGAGCACTTTAAAAAGTTCCAGGCGGCAGAATTTCCGGGCAAAGCGCTGGCGCACGGGTATCATGCCCAGGAGGGCGTCCGGGGCGGATGTGGCGGCGGCAGTGGTTTGTTCGAGTTCCTGGAAGTACATTTCCCCGGCTTTTTCGAGCACGGCGATATGGAGGGCGTGTTTGTCGGGGAAATAATAATAAAGGGAAGCCTTTGAGCAATGCAGGTCGTCGGCGATCTCGTTCATGGTGGTTTTTGAGGCCCCAAAGTGAGTGAACCGTTTCAGCGCCGCTTCGATGATGCGTTCGCGCATTTCGTCCCTGTTTTCAGTGTGCATTAACTTTTTGACTTTTTTAGTTATAAAGTCAAAATTAGAAACAAGTTTGGTTTTTTGGTAAGCGAGGTTGACTATTTAACGGATTTTTAACGGTTGGGGGGAATGGGTTTGTTGGGCTGAATGTCAAGGGATTGGGGGAAATGGCCTTAGCTGGGGAATTTTATATTTTATTGACAATCAATTTATTTGTCTTTTTACGCAAAAGAAATCGTTTTGTATTAGGGTGAAAATAAAATGTGTAAAAACATCATTAATATGTTTTTAGGCGGATTGCGGGTTTCATTGCTGTTTTGAGTTAAGGGTATGGATTAAAACAAATAGCGGCGTTATGGGCTTCAGAATCAATCAGTGCTTTTGCTTAAAAGTTATCGAGAAAAATTATTCTGTTCCTCTTTTTCACCCAAATTTGCGTTCTTTTCATCTTTATGATAAAGAATTATTTAACTTTGACCTAACTGAACTCGCCACGCTTCCCGTAAGATTAGCGTACCACGGCGAGGCTTTTTTTTATGCAACCCACCTACAACAAACCCGCCACCTCCATATCAGACCAAATCTTCCTGTTACAAAAGCGCGGTTTAACTATAGAAAATATAGTCCAGGCTGAACACTACCTCACGCACGTCGGATATTACCGGCTGGCGGGCTACTGGCAGATCTTTCAAACAGATAAGGTCCTTCATCTTTTTATACCAGGCACGAGGTTCAGACATATTATTGAATTGTATGAATTCGACCGGCAATTACGCGGCTTGTTGTTCGACGCAATAGAAAGGATTGAAATATCGGTACGAGCATTACTGGTGCATGAAATGAGCATGGTATATGGCCCGCAATGGTATGAAAAAGATGATTTGGCGGAAAAACGCGGTCTGTTCATTGAAAACCTTGATAAGATCGTCGGCGAGCTTAACCGGTCGCATGAGGAGTTTGTCATTCATCATGACACCAAATACGGCAAGACTTATCCTCCCGCCTGGAAAGCCTTGCAGGTTATAAGCCTCGGCACTTTATCCAAAATTTACAGCAACCTCGGCAATC
>CBINIO010000006.1:0-24089 GCA_966250725.1 uncultured Chitinophaga sp. | reverse complement strand
CAATATCACTACCACTTTCATCAGTTACATGGGGGGATGCAATCTTTTGAGGGTTATTCTGAACTGGAATACTCGAAGCTACCTGATTTCCACCAATACCAAAACGTTCTATTAAATACCTTATAACACGCACTCGTGAGTCGTCATCAAGATCTTTGATTGATTCAGTACATTTAGCGAGTGCTTCAATTTCTTTGTCAAACATGTGATCAAATTGTAGGGATGAAAAATTCAACAATGTTTCCAAATATAAATGAATTCTTTGTTAATGCATATTAACACTTAACTTATTAATTATCAATGTTATTTGAATATTTATTAGTTATATAATTACAATCAGCCCTAATCTATGACAAGTTTCCCAATTTTCGCCTGTTATAAGCAATGTCTCGAATATTTGTAAGTACTTCAAGAATTAGATGTGTATACTCTTTAATGAAAACCTGACTAGTAATAATTCCAGTTATTTTGAGCCCATCCACATTTATTTGTAAGTGATTAATCTCATTATTAGAAATTTTTGTTTGTAGATCAGAAAGCTCAGCCCCAAGTTTCCAGCTCTGATGAACAATCTTATTTCTAACATAGTTATAAGTGTTATTTAACAGCGGATATTTACTAATACTGGTTTCAAGTAGGCTGGCCTTTGGAAGCTTAGTAAGTATCTGATCATTTAATTTCATATCTATATTTAAAACACTAGCACTGGTAGATAAACGATACTTATTATACATAAACAAAATTTCCCGCCAAGTTGATTCTAATTCTGAATGTACGGTGATAAAATGCGCTTGATACAAAATGTGGAGCATGGGATTTAGTGATAATTCATGCGTGGGATTAGCGTAAACATAACTGTACCAAACTTCATGATCATTTTCCTTTAGTTTTTGTAATTCTTGTCTATAATTTTCCGCACTCTCCTTAAGTCCAAGTTCAGATAATTTGAAAGTCTCATGTAACGAATAAAAGTAGAAGGAAAGACCTCTATTCTCCGCGATGTTGCCAATTAACGAGTCAATGTATTCTTCAAATTCGTCATAATCAGTTATTCTGGTTTTACCTCCAATCATAAATATGAGATTTTGTGTTAACCACTAAAATAAGTATTACTTAAGGGGCTTTATGTAAATGAGGAGTTAACAAATTGCATTTTGTAAATACAATTTGCTCTTGGGTTTTTAATTTGATATTTTTAACGTGCTAAAGTTGACCTAGATAAACTACTGTGTAAACAAAAGGGAACTCGACTAAATACTCGACTAAAAACAGAAAACCCGCGCCTTGCGCGGGTCTCTTCTAAATCGTGCGGACCGGACGGGACTCGAACCCGCGACCTCCGCCGTGACAGGGCGGCATTCTAACCGACTGAACTACCGATCCTTCCCGTCGAAAAAGCAAAGCGCTCTTCCGTTTTGGGATTGCAAAGATAAGGACAATTAACGCATATAAGCAAATGTTTTTAACAAAAATTTTAAGCCCCCGGAAATACTTAATTTCATTGAGCATCAAAGCCTGTCATATGAAATTCCATTGTATCCTGTTATTGTTTCCCTGCCTCTTCGCCTGCAATGCCGCCAGCAAAAAAACAGCCGCAGACAGTTCCATCATCGAAGGCGTAAAAGAGCTCGTGCCCGTGGCCCCGCCGCCCGCCGTCGATCCGCAGGCCGCGCAGGTGCAGGCGCAGGACACGCTTTTTGAAGACGGCACCATTCCCTCCAGCTGGGCCAATGCCGGGTTCGACGATCCGGAAGAATTCAAATTATTCCTGCTCCGTTTCAAAGGCTGGGTCAAAAACGACCGCATGGACAGCATCGTGATGCATACACGCTTCCCGCTGCGGCAATACAAAACAGCCGCCTCTTTCCAACAGCACTACGCGGAGATATTCGACGCCTCAATGAAAACCGCCGTGGACACGCAGCGTCTCGACCGCATTTTCCGCAACGCGCAGGGCGCCATGATCGGCGACGGGAAAATATGGTTCGCCCCGCTGCCGGAAGGTTACCGCATTATCGCAATCAATAAATAATGGAGCTGCATACCGCCATATCCCTTATCGACACGCCCGCCATCCGCAACACCGCGCCGGCCACCTGGGCGGACCTTGGCTGCGGCCAGGGACTTTTCACCCGCGCGCTGGCCGCCGTTCTCCCCGAAGGCAGCAGCATCATCGCGGCGGACCGGGAGCCGGCAAAGTTCCCCCAGCCCAACATCCGCTTCCGGCAAATGGATTTTGAAAAAGACGAATGGAACTTCCCGCCGCTCAACGGCATCCTGATGGCTAACTCGCTGCACTTCGTAAAAAACAAAACCGCGTTCCTCGCCAAAGCCGCCGCGCATCTCGAAAAAGATCACCGTTTCCTCGTCGTGGAATACAATACGGACACGCCGAATCCCTGGGTGCCTTATCCCCTTTCCTACCCCAACCTGCAAAAGCTTTTCCGCGAAGCGGGATATAAAAAAACAACGCTGCTGCGCGAACACCCTTCCATCTATCACCGCTCAAAAATGTACGCCGCTCTGATAGGTTGAAAGCGTACAAGTCTCTCGTACGCACCGCTCATTACTATACCGCACCGATACACTAAAAAATGCGCAGTGCGCATACCAACCGGAAATGCCCCAAGCATCAGCAACCAATTCAATCTCCCGCCACACACTCCCCTGCACAAGAAACATAAACGCCCCCGCCCAAAAAACGAAGGGATGGAATAAACATCCCACCCCTTTTATTTATTCTCATCTATACTACTAGTGTCAGAAGTAAATGGCATGATCAATGCCGAAAGGCTCGCCGTTCCAGGCTTTTTTCATCGTCCAGCTGGCGAAAGGCGCCGACCAGAAAGGATCGGAAGCCGGCAAACCCAGCGGCAGCAGGCCCAGCGAGGCGAGGTACATGCTCCCGGAATTGGAATAGCTGTCCGCAACACCGGGCTGATGACCGACCACCCCAAGCGTCAGCCAGCCGTCTTTATCAAAGGTGCCTTTAAAATCGAACTGTCTTTTCATCACGGCGGTAAGCGCGCAGCGCACCTGCGCGGGCGTTACTTCCTTCGGCAGCTCGCCGTTGAGTGCAAGCTGCGCCAGCGGCTGGAAAGCGCCTACCCTGTACGTGCTCGACCGGCCCACGACGGGATACGTGCCCTCGGGCGAGATCTGCCGTTCAAGAATGGCGCCATACCGCTGCATGCGGCGCAGCGCGATGTCGTACTGTTTTTTGTACGCGTCGCTGCGCGCGGCCATCACCTTCAGGATGTCCACGTACATCGGCTGTATCACGTAGGCGTTGTAATAATCGAAATGGAACGCCTTGCCGTCGCCGTACATGCTGTCGCCCTTGTACCACGAATCCGTTTTGTTGAGGGATTCGTCTATCCTTTCGATGCTGTGATCTTCGTTGATAGAAAAAAGGAACGCCTCCACGATGCCGGCGAACAGCGTCCAGTTGTTCTTGAAATTGCCGAGGCGGCGGAATCCCAGCAGCTCCTTTACAAAACGCGCTTTGGTGGTGGCGTCCAGCGGGTGCCAGAGGGTTTGCGGCGCGCGCAGGAAACCGTGCACGAGGAAAGCCGCGTCCACAATGGGTTGCCCGCCATGGTCCCAGTTCATGTAATCGGGATTGGAAGGGTCCACGCAATTGGCAAGACTTTGCATCATTTGCCCGCGCAGCGTTTTGCGGAGCCTGCCTTCGCGGGTGTCGTCGTCCGGCAGCGCGAGCCAGGGGGCGATGCCCGCCGTGAGCCGGCCGAAGCCTTCGAGATGCGCGGTGGTTTTATCGCGTTTGCCCCAGGTGGGCGCGTATTCCATGTCCCAGTTCTTTTTCAGCGTGCCTTTGCTCAGGTTGCCGAGAATGGGCGCGGCCATTTTCCGCATCAGCTCCACCCAGTATTCACGGTCGCTTCCGGGGCTGGGCGTTTTTTCTTTATCGTCCGCCGAAACCGCCGCCAGTACCGGCGTTGCAGGGAAAGCGGCGGCGGCGCCGAATATCGACGACCACTTTAAAAAATTTCTTCTCTTCATTACAGGTACCATTTTTTATAACGCAGCAAACCTTCGAGGAAATAATAGTCCGCGTAAGTGAGCGGCACGTCCACTTCGGAATGGGCGAGGAAACTCCCCACGCTGTTCTTCAGGATAAAACCGCCGTTCTCTCCCAGCTTCGCGCGGTATGCGTCCGAAGAAAGGGAACGCAGCATCACGGCCGCGGCGTCCACATACGTGGCGCGCTCGCGTTTGCTTACGTACTGCCCCAGCTCCAGCAGCGCGGAAGCGGCGATGGCGCCCGCCGAAGCGTCGCGGGAAGTGGGTATCTGCGGGGCGTTGTAATCCCAGTATGGGATCTTGTCCTCCGGCAGGTTCGGATGATTGAGAATGAAGCCGGCGATATTTTTTGCGTGCTCGAGATATGTTTTGTCTTTGGTGAACCGGTACATCATCGTAAAGCCGTACAAGCCCCAGGCCTGGCCGCGGCTCCATGCGGAGGTATCGTGAGCGCCCTGCCCGTTCACCTTTTTGATGATCTCCCCGTTGTCAAGATTGTAATCCACGATGTGGAACGTGCTGTGATCGGGACGGTAGTGGTTTTTGAGCGTCGTGTTCGCATGCGTAACGGCAATCTCCCTGAACCGGCTGCCGCCGCCCTGCTGTGACACCCAGAGCAATTGCTCCAGGTTCATCATGTTGTCGATAATAACGGGACAATTGAGCCTTTTGCTTTTGTTCCAGGACTGGATGGAATGGATGGACGGGCGGTAGCGCGTGATCTGGTAAACGGCCGCCGTGTCTATCACGTCCTTGTATTTTTTATCGCCGGTAATGCGGTAGGCGTTGCCAAAGCTGCAATAGATCATGAACCCGATGTCGTGGTTGCCCGTGTATCTTTTTTCTTTTTCAAGAATGGCGAGCCTTTTTTCCGCTTCCGCCTTTACGCCGGCGTCTTTGGTGTACTCGTACAGGTACCACAGCGTACCGGGATAAAAGCCGCTGCACCACCATTCGGTATTGGAGGTGACGGAACGGCCGTTGGCGAAGGACCGGGGCATGCGGTCCGCCGGTGTGCTGTCTTTCAGCACCTGGTACTGTTTTACGGCAAAGCGCATATTTTCGTCGATGAGCGACGCCATTTGTTTTTTCGACGCGGATTGCGCAGTGGAAAGGAGGGGCAGTAGCAACGCGAGGAAGACCGCCGAAGTCAATTTTTCAAGAGTAGATCTCATGATTCCGGTTTTTGGCTGTAAACGTGAAAGGTAATGCAAACGTTTGCATAAAAATAATAAACGAGGGGGAATATCCAAGGAAATTTTTAATCTTGCAGCCATGCGCACCATGTTAATGACCATATTCGTCCTGTGCAGCATCGTGGCCGGGGCGCAAACCTATACCGGGAAAGTAACGGCGGTAAAAGACGGGGATACTATCGAGATGCTGGTGAACGGCAAACCGCTCAGGATAAGGCTTTTTGGGGTCGACTGCCCGGAAAAGGGCCAGCCCTTCGGCACAAAAGCGCGGCAGTACACCGCTTCGCTGTGTTTCGGGAAAGTGGTGAAAGCGCGGAAAGAGGACCGCGACCGGTACGGCCGCATCGTGGCGGAGGTGTCCCTCCCCGACGGCTCGAGCCTGAACCTGCAGCTGGTGCAGGCCGGTTATGCCTGGCAGTACACGTATTACAGCAAAAGCGTTGAAATGACGCAGGCGCAGGCAGCGGCCAAAGCGGCCCGCAGGGGGCTGTGGCAGGACGCGCACCCCGTCGAGCCCTGGACCTGGCGGAAGCAGCACAGACGGGCGGCAAGGCGGTAAAATTTTATCACGAAAAACATATCAATGGAAAATCCGCGAAACACTGTAACGCTGCGTTTCCTGGCAGAGCCGTCCGACGTGAACTTCGGCGGAAAGGTGCATGGCGGCGCCGTTATGAAATGGATAGACCAGGCGGGCTTCACCTGCGCGGCCAACTGGAGCGGGCAATATTGCGTAACGGTATACGTGGGCGGCATCCGCTTTTACAAACCGATCGCTATCGGCGACCTGGTGGAGATCTCCGCGTCGATCATCTACACGGGCACCACCAGCATGCACATTTCCATTCATGTATACGCCGGCAGCCCGCGGCAGCAAACGAAAGAAAAAACGACGCATTGCATCATGGTATTCGCCGCGATCGACGAACAGGGAAACACCGTCCCTGTCCCCAAATGGACGCCGCAAACCGAACAGGAAAAAAGCATGCAGGATTACGCCCACCGCCTGATGAACCTCCGCAAAACGATCGAAGAGGAAATGAAGCCTTATTTATAGGGGAAATGAAGGTTGAAGAAAAGTAAAAAATGATGGAGCGAAGAAAAAAGAGACCGCACCGGGCATGCCGGTACGGTCTCTTTAATTTATACTTCATTTCTATGCCTGCCGCACGGGAATTTCTCCTTGCATCTTTTTCTCTTCAACAGCCTCCCGCACCGGCACTCCGGCGAATTATTCCTTCCCAAACTCCCCGTCGGCAGTGATCGTCACTTCCTCGCTCAGCATGGGCGGCGCAAACTTGGCGCCGATGCCGAAGTCGGAGCGTTTGATGGTGCCGGTGGCGCGGAAACCCGCTACAGGCTTCTTCGTCATCGGGTTGTCGATAGTGCCGCGGTACCAGAGGTCGAGGGTTACAGGCTTGGTAACGCCGTGCATGGTGAGATCGCCGGTGAGCTGGTATTTTCCTTCACCCGTCTTTTTCAGCGAGGTGCTTTTAAAAGACAGCTCCGCGTTCTTGGCCGCGTCAAAGAAATCGGGGCTTTTCAGGTGGTTGTCGCGCATTTCAACACCGGTATTGATAGAGCCGGTCTTTGCGGTGAGCGTGAACGAAGCATCGCTGAAATCGGCCTTGGTGGCGGTGATCGTAGCGGTAAAGTCGGTAAACACACCCGAAACAGTGGAAATGCCCATGTGGGTAATATCAAATTTCAGCTGGGAATGCGCTTTGTCCGACTTCCAGGTTTGAGCGAACGTGCTCAGCGAAGCCGCCAGGAGCAATACGAAGCAAGTGATCTTTTTCATGTTGTATGTTTGGTTTTAAAAAGGAAATGCAAACTTATGTACATTTGCTTACGCCTGGTTAGTAGTTACCTAAAGGTAAGCACTTACATGCAGGTTAGTTAACAACAGTATATATGTTAAAATTACAAACAATTTCTGCCGATTGGGAAACCTGCACCGCCCTTGCCGCCGTGCAGGACGCCCTGTACGCGCTTCACGGCAAATGGAAGCTGCCCATTATTGTAGCGCTTTGCCAGGGCAACAAACGGTTCAACGAATTGCAGAAGACCGTAAAAGGCATTGCCGCCAAAGTGCTGAGCCATGAACTGAAAGAGCTGGAGCTGAACGGTTTCGTGTTGCGCAAAGTGTACGGTTCCACCCCGGTGACGATCGAATACGAGCTGACGGACTACAGCAACACCCTCGGCAGCGTGATCAGCTCCCTTGCGGAGTGGGGCGCTATGCACCGTGAAAAGATCCGCAGCGAGCTGCGTCAGAACGCGGAACAAAATGCGCCTGTCGCGGCCGGTTGATCCCTGTTTTTTCCCGGTCACTGTTATTTTGTTTCCTTCAGAATGAGCGCGCCCAGCTCCTTGCCCGCTTTGGCATACGCATCGCCGATCCTTGCGCCCGTGGCGATATCGCCGATGGCGCCGTTGCCAGGCGCATCCTCAATGCGGAATTTTACAAGCGCTTTGGCAGGCGCCGACGCCGCTACGATCCACACTTCCGCGTCCAGCTTTGGCGTTCTTTTCGTGAGCGTGCCGCCCGGCTCCAGGTGTTTGGATTTGAAGACCAGGTGATAACGGGCGTCCGGGTAATCGCCGGCCGCTTTTTCGGATTGTTTGGTAAACTCGGCGAGGAACCTTGGCTCGTAATAATCCGAGCGGTCTTGATACCAGCTTTCCTCCCAGGCGTTGGCAGAGCCCAGCGATCTCTTTTCCGCGTCCGCGCGTTTTTTTCTTACGTAATTGGCCTCGCGCCCCAGGTCGGCCACGGTGAGCCTGCTGTAATCGAACACGCAGTGGAACGTGTCGATGCCTTTGATGGCCGCGATCTTTCCGCCGGACACCGTTACTTTCTGCGCCTGCGCGGCCGTGCATGCAAACGCCGCCAGCAATAACAGGGAGCTGATCCTGATCTTCATGGTTAAGGGTTTTTTGAGACGATAAATGTAATACATTCTCATTTCCGTGCCGGGAAAAATAAAAGGGTGCGTCCTGATGGACACACCCCTGATTGCTGCTTTCTGCGATGTAAAAGGTTGATTTTCGTTTACGCGTTACAGGTAGTACGTTCAAACAATAAAGAGTAGCGGCTTGTACAAATAAAAACTTCCCGCCGGCAACGGCAGGGCAATACGGTCAATAGCTTCATGGGAACATCGTTCGCAAGCGCAATGCGATCCATACAAAACAATAAAGACGATTAAAGAGATGCTTATCAATCACAAGATACTCAGCCATGCAGCCCATGAGAAACGGCCCTTCGAAAAGTGATGTAAACGTGACAGAAAAATACTTCCCTTCTTCCTCCCCGTACCGCCGATTGAACATTCCAACCGCGGGCGGCCGCCAAAGCCCCCGCTCTTTGATAAATCTTTCCCAAAAACTCCGCCCGCCCGCCTTGAGAGCCCGCCAATCAATGACAAATGCATGACACTCCAAACCTTTGGTTATCATGCCTAACGCGCACGGATATACAGTCCGCCATCGCCTATCCACAGCCTGTGGAAAAATTCCTGCCCGTCAAACCGCCGCCATGGCCGTTTTCGCTTGTAATTGCGGAGAAAATAAAATAGCTTGTCTATGAAACGTCCGGGTATCTTTTCCGTGCAGTTTTCCGCTTTTTACAGCAAGGATTCCGTGCGGCCATCTTACGGTTGTTCCGTTTCCAGGGGAACGACCCTGTAAGGGGCATTATCAGCAGATCATGAAGTTCTTTTAAGACAACTGCAAAACAATTGCCGCTGCGGCATTGTTTCAGTAGGATAAAAAACCTTGTTCTGACACTCGCTTCAACCATTGCCTGCCCATCGTTTTTCTGCCGACTAGCTAAGACCGATTCTTCATTTAATCCTGCTTCCATGCCTTTGAATCCAACCGAGGAGGTCCTGCTGGGACCAGCGTTCCAGTTTAGTAAATCGATCCCGTCCAGCCAGCCGTCCGGCCGGGTACGTGATGCGCGCGTTTCGTATTGCCGGCATGCAGCGGGGCATATTCTTGCCCAGTATTTTTCCGACCAGTATACCCGTTGCTGGCTGTATGATTTCACCACCGAAGGTGCATTCAGCATACCCGTTCACCTGCAGCAGGCAGGCGTGGTAATGATATATAACCTCGAAGGCGAGCTTGAGCTGCAAACACGCCTGCACGGCCAGTTCCGGCTGCCCGGCAAACAGTCTGCCCTGCTGAGCCTTCAGCCGGAACAGCACAGCTTCCGTCTTCGCCCCGGCCGCGGCCGTATGCTGCTGATGCAGCTCGGGCCCAGCATTTTCAGCCAGCTCGACGAAACCTGTATCGGCAATCCCTACAAAACGCCGCGCGCCGCGCCCATCCGGAAAGAAAGCCTGCAGCAGCTTGCCGGGCTGGAGCAAACACAGCTTGGCGGCGAGCTATGGCAGCTGCGGCGGCAGGTGCTGCTGCTGAACCTGCTGTTCAAAACGCTCGACGATATGGGGGCCGCATACCGGAAAGAAGACAACAGCATTTATCACCGCGATTATCCCGTCTACAAAAAGGTAAAGGACTACATCGCTGAAAACATCGATAAAAAATTGTCCATCCAGATACTGGCGGACCGCTTTGGCATACAGCCCACGCAGCTGCGGCGCGGCTATAAACGGATCTTTCATCATCACCTCGCCGATCATATCCGCGAGCTGCGGCTGGAGCGCGCGCGCAAGCTGCTGGCAAAAACAGAGCTGCCGGTGCACGAGATCGCCTGGGAAGTGGGTTACGAAAGCGCCGCGGGGTTTTCAAGAGTGTTCTCGAACCATTATAAATTGTCGCCCACCGATTTCAGGCGGGAAGAAGTGGGGGCGTACTGAAGCAGTTACGCGGCTTCCTGTTGTTTTCGGTCCCGCAAATTCAAAGGATGATTGAAATCTTAAAAAAAATCTCCTATCTTCGGCACAAGAGCATACCGGAGACCATTGGCGGAATGCGTCGCAGGCAGCACCAGGTGAAATTCCTGCAACGACCGACGTCAAATTGGCAACGGTAAAATCCATGTGAAAATTTAAATTTACACAGAGGTCGAGAAGATTTAGTTTGTATTAATGTTTCGGGAATTCGCGTTTTTCTACACGCATCTTATCATTATACGACGCATCAGGCTCCAGTTTATTTTGTCCAACTTTAAAAATCGTATTCTATGCTCCGTAAATGGATAATAGAGATCATCGTCCTCCTTCTTTTTTCTCTTTTAGTATATGCGGCTACCACCAAACTGATGGATTACAAGATGTTCATGGTCCAGATGAACGATCAGCCTTTCGATGATAAATATTCCGTTTACCTGGTATGGGGGCTTCCGGTGCTTCAGTTTTTGATCGCGGGCATGCTGGTTTTTAAAAGGACATTGCTGGCGGGACTGTACAGCGCGCTGGGATTGCTGCTCGTTTTCTCCGGATATATTGCACTGATCAAACTGAATTTTTTCAATCACATACCCTGCTCCTGCGGCGGCGTGATACCGAAACTGACCTGGATGCAGCATTTATATTTTAACCTGTTTTTTGTGGCGATCAATGTGGCGGGGATAGTGCTTTACAGGCAGCAGCGAAATTCCGGGGCTTCATACGAACGAATTCAACTGTCATAAATCCACACACAGACTACTGGAAGCCGGTACACAGAACGGCTTCCATTTTTACCGCTCCATTAAAAAATACTCTCAATTTCTCTATTATTTAATCATTAAAATGTTTTTTATGACAAAGATCAAGCTGGCCGTATTGGCTATTGCGTTACTGATTGGTTTTGCGGGGGCTTATGGGGCTTCGAAGCGGACGACGAATGTTTATTGGATAGAAGCTGGAACTCCTGTGAATTCATTAGTAGGCATTGTAAGCGCAACATCGCCTACCCTTTCCTGCTCAGGCGGTACTGCCTATCCCTTATTGTGCAGAATTTCAACCGGCGAAACTTACTTTCCAGGCGATGAAGTTTGGATTACAGAAGTAACAATTATTAGCACTTACAACAACTAACTTAAAACATATACTCAACTATCGCTCATTCTGTGTTATTCCGGTTCTATCAACTTCGTCTTGAGGGATCGGGTAAATGTATTTGGGGTCGTTAGGTGGCAAAACGACTGTTTCGCCTCTAATGATTCTCGTAAGGTAAGTGGCAAATCTGGGATCGGCATTAAGTCGTCTTAGATCTTGCCATCTTATTTGACCTGAAAAGGGCAGTTCTTTCCTTCGCTCAATTAGTATTTTCGCCAATAGCGTATCTAAATTATTTGTTTCATACGCAACGAATTTACCTCTTTCATACCTTTTCGATAACAGCAGATTTAAGTCGCCAAGTGCAGCCTCGGGATTATCTAGCCTTGCATTACATTCTGCCCTGGTTACATATACTTCATTTATCGCCAACCCGCAAAAATTAAGCCCCGTACCAGAATACGAGCCTCTGAACTTCACTTGCGCCGCCGATTCTTGTTCATAAAAGAACTTACGTCTCAAATCATGTTCTTCATAGGAATTATACAAGATGCTATCAACAAAGCCGTAGCCAAATGTAATGTCCGGAACGATTCCCGTATATCCAATACCTTCACTATAAAAAAGCACTTCGTTATTTCCTGTTTTAAAGTCCGGAAACCGATATTCAACTGTCAGCGAAGGCACTCCATCATTAAAATCCAATAACTCATTACCGGAAGCTATTGCAGCATCGGAAGATTCTCTTGCTTTCGCATAATTACCCATATTCAAATAAACTCTTGCCAGCAATGCATAGGCCGCGGCCTTCGTGGGACGTGTTTTATGTTTTGATGTGGCTGGTAAAAGGGGAATAGCTGCTATCAGATCATCAACTATTTGTTTATAAGTAACATCAACGCTCGACCTTTGCTCAATTTCATAAATGTCAGACGTCAACTTTAAGCTAAGCCCTAAATCGTTCTGCGCAGTTTGCGCATCGTATTGTTTGCAAAATATACTAGCAAGCTCAAAGAACATAAATGATCTAAAAAACAGGGCCTGCCCACGTATACTATTAAACTCCAACTGATCGTTCGGGGCTACATTTATCTCCTCTAAGCCTTCCAGAACAATATTTGCATGTCTTATCTTCACATACCCATCGGTATACTCTGTGGAGCTTCGCCCCTCAAAAATATCTGCCTCCCAGAGATAGGCATTTCTTTCCATTGGCGTGATCAGATTAAAAATCTGATCATTGAGATAATAATGATCACAGCCTAACTGACCAATTGTAGGATAAGTAGCATTGAATATTCCCGTATTATCAAGCACTGCCTGAAAGTCTTCCAATGTTTTTAGCGTATTATCATTCGGGTCTTTCGGTACATTCAACCAATCGTTTTGTTTCTTACAACTTGCGACTAGCATACACCCCACAAGGAATAATAATAACTTATTCATCAATTATAGTTTTACTATTACACCAAAAGTAACTGCAAAAGGAATCGGAATGCTTAAAAAATTCTGTTGGTTGGACAAATCCGGATCCAGTCCGTGCTCATTCGCACGCCAAATTATTCCTACATTATTCAGGTTTACATAAAATTCTGCAAAATCAACCGGCAATCTTGGCGTTTTGTTCTTTGTGAGGCTATAGCCAAGTCTGATGTCCTGTAATCTCACATGATCCCCTCGCTCAACCAATTCCTCAGATAGCTGGTAAAAAGTGTTCCTCTGGTCATTATACGGATACGAGAGCGAAGGTATGTTTGTCTTCAATTCATCGCCCGGCTTTTTCCATCGAGCCGCATAGTCCTTGTGCATGCCTTGGTTTAGCAATCCTGCATAATTGAGATTCACGGAAGTTCTTCTAAAATAATACCCTAGCTTGTAAATAAAATTCCAGGAAACAGAAAACCCTTTAAAAGACAGGTCATTCCTGAACGAACCAAAAACAGTAGGTAATCCGGAACCATGAAATACAAGGCTATCTGGGTTGGCATTTGCCAATATCGCGCTATAGTTATTACTTTTCCGACCATCTACATATCCAAGCGGATCTCCGGTCTCGGGGTCCAAACCGGCCCATTTATAACTCAAAATGCCTTTTAGTGGCTTTCCCTTTACATTCAACGTAGCCCAATAAGAATCTTTTATCATTAAGGTAGCACTAGTATTAGAAGGCAACGCAATACTTGTAATTTCATCTTTCAATGTGCTAAACATCAATGTCGAAGTCCAACTAAATGGTTTTTCGACCACTTTGGCGGAAACAGTAATATCGAACCCATTCGATACCGTGCTGGCCGAATTCAGGTAAGCATATCCAAATCCAGTTTGTGGTGCCAGCGGTACTCGTTGAATCAGATCTACACCTTTCTTAAAATAATATTCAACCGTTGCATTGACCCTGTTCTTGTATGCAACGTCAAGACCGAGATTTAAAATCTGCACGCGTTCCCATTGAAGGCGTTCATTCGCCGGGTCGTTGATCGTATATGCGTCCGCTCCCGTAAGCGGATCGGTAAATTGCCTACCGATCAGGTACGCCGTTCCATTGTAGATATTACCATTCTCGCCAAATGAAGCTCTAAGCCGGAGATTGTTTATACCACCGACCTTGAAAAAGTCTTCTTCATGAATATCCCAGCCAAAACCGGCAGACCAGAAAGGAGACATTTTATCATTCACGCGTACGCCAAACAAATTTGTACCATCGCGTCTTGCGCTGAGATTTACGTCGTATTTGCCTCTAAAGCTATATTCGATGTTAGAATAATAAGAGATAAACCGGTTCAGAACTCCGGGATTGTCTCCGCCCAGAGCCAAGGCAGATTCTATGGTAGACGACCCTGACGGATTTAACGGATACGACGTATTGGCATTCAGCAAAGGCGACGGCGGACCATTTTCATTGGCATATCCCACCGATCTCCGTATAGACCCAGTCGCCTTCAACTCACGCACTTCCGCGCCCAGAATCGCGCTGACCGAATGATCCCCATATACCTGCGCAAAATTAATGTCGCCCCTGAAGCTGTTCGTCCGCCAGTCATAATCACCGATCTCCATAATGCCGCCTTTCGGGAGGTTGTATGTAAATTCGCCGGTCGTGCGGTCAAGGCCGGAAAACTGGTTGATGAGGTCTCTTGTGTAATACGTCGATTCGCTCCAGTACCTCTTCGCATACACCGTCTGTTTTTCATTCTGGTAATGCAGCTGCGCGTAAAACGAGTTCGAGAGGTCGTACTTCAGCGATGCTTTCAGGATCAAATTCTGTATGTCCACATTATCCACCTTATTGCCCATCTCATCCAGCGGGCGGTAGCGCCAGTCCATAAAACCTAAATTTTCAACGCTGTCGAGATAAGAGCTGCGGTAATCTCTCATAACCGCCAGCGCGTTCCCGTTTTCGTCGGCGATGCGTGAATATGGATACAGATCGGCATATCTTGGCGTTCCCACGTTTACCGTGCCATACCGCACATCATTCCCCATTTTCGTATTGCTCTGGCTGAAATTCAGATACGTCCTTACCTCCAGCTTTTTTACCGGCTTGAACGAATTCGTGGAAATGATCGTCGTGCGGTTGCGGCCGTTGTTGACGAGGTTGTCTTTATTCCGGTCGTGGCCGAGGGAAAGATAATACGCGAAGTCTTTGTTGCCGCCCCGCATGCCGATGGAATATTGCTGGTTCACCATCCGCTGGTAGGAATATTTATAGAGCTGGTCGCGCAGGTCGTTCCGTCTTAAGGCATCCAGGGAGGCGGCGGCGGTGGAAGAATCTATTTCGCCGGCGCGCAACTTGCCGAATATTTCCACGGCGGGCGATACGGCCGGGCGGCTGCTGCGGTTTACGAGATCGCTGTTGAAGTAGCCGTTGTCGAAAAGCGTTTTTTCCACCTCGATATAATCGGAAGCGTTCATGTAGTTCGGATCGTAATACAGATCGGGTTTTGCGCCGATGGTGAAGTTCATGTTGTAGTCGATCTTCATCTTCTGGTTGTACCGGCCTCTTTTGCTGGTGAGCACGATCACGCCGTTGCCGCTTCGCGCGCCCCAGATGCTGGCGGCCGCCGCGTCTTTCAGCACGGTCACGGATTCGATGTCATTAGGATTGATGTTGCGGACGTCGCCTTCGTACGGGAAGTTATCGAGGATCAGCAGGGGATTGGAATTGACCTGGTTGGGCGACAGCGTGCTGATGCCCCTCAGCGCCGAGCCCATGTAATTGATCGTCGGCATTTTCTGGATGAAATACATATTCATCGTCTGCGCCCGCAGCGTCAGCAGCCCGCTTGTTACCCCTTCCAGCCTGTCCAGGATATTCGGGCTGGGGTTCCTGTTCAGCAGCGTGCTGTCTATCAGCACGAACGATCCCGTGGTGCGGGATTTCGGCAGCATCTGGTAACCGGTAGCCACGGAGGTGACCTCCACGGCGGCTATCTGCGCGATGTTCGGCAGCATGCGGAAGTTTACTTTCGTCTCATTGTCCAGCCGGTACTGGCGGCTGAGATAACCGATGGAAAGCACCACGAGCGTGGAGCGCGGCGGGACCCCATCCAGCGCGTAGCGGCCGTCTTCGCCGGTGGTGGTGCCTTTGAGGGTGCCTTTTACGAGCACGGTGCTGCCGGGCAAAGGATTGCCAAGCGTGTCCGTTACGAACCCCGATACGGAAACGATCTCTTCTTCCGCTTTGGCTGCGGCGGCGGAGCGCGGGCCTTCCCTGATCACGATCTGCCCGCTCACGTAGATCCAGTCCAGGCCGTAGTCCCGGGTGATCTTTTCAACGACCTCCTCGGCGGTGGCTTTTTTGAAATTGACCTTCACCTTGAGGTCCGGGTTGAGCACGGACCCTTCAAAGTTTATATTAACGCCGGTTTGCTTTCGTACTTCGGTAAAGAGATCTTCCACGCGGTAAGTGCCGGAAACGGTAACGGTGCCGTCGCCTTTAACCTGTGCCTGCGCGGCGGTGTGGACGCATATCAGCAGGATACACACCACCAGTTCCCCCAGGAAAGCTGCGAATTTACACATCTTTTTTACGCGCACAGGTAATTTGGTTGATTCATTACGCTCCCCTCGGGCAGCCGTTCTCCGGGACATAAGTATCGACTCATGTTATTCTCTGATCTAAACGTATACATTAAGGGATCAAACTACATAAAATAAAACAAAATCCTGCGTTATGAGGATTCTGTTCTTTTTTTGGCTTAAGCAGCGTGATTTCTAATATCGGGTGATCACTTCAGATGTTTGAGCATGCCACGCAGGTTTCGGAGGGCTATTTTAACGTGACTGCGTACGGTTTCCATCTTCAGCCCCATTTCTTCCCCCACTTCGCGGTAAGTTTTCTGGTGAAAATGCGCTTTGATAAAAGCCAGCCTCCGCTGTTCGGGCAGCTCCTGCACCGCCTGGTTGATGCGCGCACGCATATCCCAGGTTTCTCCCTGGTCGCTCATGTCGTACTGCGGCGCCGTTTCCAGGTAACGGACTTTCTTTTTCTCAACCGTCTGCAGCTTGCGCTGAAGGCTCAGGCAGTTATTCCGCACCGCGCAAAATATATACGATTTGTGCTTCTCCGGCGGCACATTCGCAAGGTGATCCTTTTCCCATAAGACAATAAAAGTATCCTGCACAACATCTTCCGCCTCGTAAATGTCATGCAGGATCAACTGAGCTTCAACGATCAGCGCGCGGCGGTACTGGTCGAACAGCTTGTGCAGCGTCTCCAGGCTCCGCTCGTGGTCGTTTGGTGTAGTACAATCTTCACGCATAGCGCAATTCATCTTTGGGTAAAAACGTGAAACTATAAAAAAATGTACATTGATAAAACCCCTTATTTCCAACGAGTAAAGAAGTTTTGATCGGCACTGTCATTCAAATTTAAGATAAAGATTGTGTTCACTGAAGATAGTGAAAATTGTACAGTAAGAAAAAACCGAAGATGTTAATCTTCGGTTAATAGCCATAGGACTGGTTTTAGCATTTTTTAGCCTGGGGCTTTCTTTTAACGGTTAACTCGGGGAAAAGGGCTAACATTTTACTTATCAACGGATTCGATCTGTGTTCTTAACGATTTCAATATGGTAACCGATCCTTGACAACAACTCGCTGGATTCTTCCAGGAGGTCCATCAGCTCCTCCCGCAAATTCGACCCGTTTTCACCGGCCCTGAAGGCAAAATCGTCCCAGGTCAGGTTATCCGACAGGAAAATATATTGCAGCCGGTTAGTGAGGTTCGTGTTGTCCATGAACGGAGAATGGTTACGATATCAAATAATTTCTTTTTTAGAATATGTATAAAACTTGTCCTTCAACTTTGTACTGGAAACCTTTGGATACCCGCAGTATCTCCATAAAATCCTGGATGGGCTTGTTCTTGTCCAGCTGTACATGAAAACGCAGGTTGTTCAGATCGGGCTTTTCCACCCGCAGCTCCAGGTCGTACCAGCGGTCGAGCGCGGTAGCGATGGTGGCGAAGTCCGCCCCTTTGAAATAGATCTTTCCTTCCATCCACGCCAGCTTTTCCACGGCGCTGAACGGCTGCACCCGCACTTGGCGGCTTTCGTCCCAAACGGCTTCCTGCCCGGGCTGCAATACCGCTTCCTGGCCTGCGTTGGAGGTCTTTACGGCCCCTTCCACCAGCGAAGTGATCATTTGCCCGCGCCCGTACGTGTTCACGTTAAACGAAGTGCCGAGCACCTGCACCTTGCCTTCCGGCGTATGCACGATGAACGGTTTTTCCGCATTGGCGGCCACGTTGAAGTAGGCTTCGCCTTCCACTTCCACCTCCCGCGTATTGCCGGTAAAGGAGAAGGGGAAACGGAGGGTCGACAGGGAATTGAGCCATACTTCCGTGCCGTCGCTGAGGCGCACCCGGTAATCGAGCCGGGAGGGCACCTGCAGCGTGTTCATCTGCGCGCTGCTGTGGTATTTATCGTCAAAATGAAGGGTCTTTTTTTCGTAATTCAGCTCCACGTCGCCCACCTGCCGGCTGCCACGGTCCGCGAGGCTGATGGCGCTGCCGTCCGCCAGCCTGAGCTGCACCTGCTGCGCGCGCTCTTTTACGCTGCGCGCAGCGGTATAATTAACGGATCGCTGCTGCACCGTATCGTAGCGGAGATAGCCCGCCAGGCCGATGATCACCGCCACCCCGGCCGCTGCCGCCCACCAGACCATGTTGCGGGTCTTGCGGCGCGAAAACTGGCTGTTCATCGCCAGCTCGGCCAGCTCGTCCCAACGCCTGCTGGTAGGCCGTTCCCTCAGGAGGTTCAGCATTTCGGGGCTCTGGTACAATTCTTCCAGCTCCTTGCACATCTTGCGCACCGCCGGCTCCGCCATCGCGGCTTCCAGCTCCGCTTCCTCCTTTTCGGTGAGCCCTCCTGCCAGCTTTTGCAGGTATAACTGCCTGATATGTTCGAGGTCTGCTTCCATAAACTTACAAGGGTGTTATATTAAAGATGGATTTTTAAACCCCGCAGGGTGTATCTCAAAATAAATAATTACAATAAACGATTTTTTCGCGGACAAACAATAACAGCCGGTTAACATTTTTTTGCTTTCCGCCAATTACCGGGCATACGCAAAACACATAACACAAAAAGAGGGGTTCGGTTCATTCATTTTATAAAACTCCCGTCCGGCGCAGCCCGGCTTTTCTCCCCGGCCCGCTACCACCCTACGCTAAAACGATTTATCTTTGAAAGCATCAAAATCAATTCCTTCAGCATGAGAAAATTTTCTTTCGCCCTGTTATTATCGTGCCCCCTGCTGCTGCATGCCCAAAACCCCGTGCAGTACGTGCGGCCCAT
Organism: uncultured Chitinophaga sp.; assembly: GCA_966250725.1. GTDB lineage: Bacteria > Bacteroidota > Bacteroidia > Chitinophagales > Chitinophagaceae > Chitinophaga. Next base: position 5,096 of record CBINIO010000006.1, on the reverse strand, counting down.
TATCGGCACCGAAAAAATGGGGCACACCTACCCCGGCGCCACCGTACCCTTCGGCATGGTGCAGCTCAGCCCGGACACGGACACCATTCCTTATGAACAAAACGGCAAATACAATCCCGACGTATACAAATACTGCGCGGGATACCAGTATACCGACCGTACCATCACCGGCTTCAGCCACACCCATTTCAGCGGCACGGGGCACTCCGACCTGGGGGACTTCCTCATCATGCCCGCTACCGGCCCCCTGCAGCTCAATCCCGGCACGGCCGACCACCCGGAGACCGGCTACCGCTCCCGCTTTTCGCATGCCAACGAAACCGCCGAAGCCGGGTATTACAAGGTGAAGCTGGACGACGGCAATATCCTCGCAGAGCTCACCGCCACCAACCGCGTGGGTTTTCATCAATATACCTTCCCCTCCGCCGGCGACGCGCACATCATTCTCGACCTCATGGCCGGCATTTACAATTACCCGAACAAAAACGTGTGGACCTTCGTGCGCGTGGAGAACGACACGCTGGTGACCGGCTACCGGCAAACCAACGGCTGGGCCCGCACCCGCATGCTGTATTTCGCCATGACCTTTTCAAAACCCATCAAAAAATACGGCCACCGCAACTATGCGAACGACGTGTACAAAGGTTTCTGGCGAAAGTTCAACCAGGCGGAGAACTTCCCGGAAATGGCCGGCCGGCAGATCAGGGCATGGTTCGATTTTGATACCAAAGCGGGGGAACAGGTGAAAGTGAAATTCGCGCTGTCGCCGGTGAGCACGACAGGCGCCATGCGCAACCTCGCCGCGGAAATACCCGGCTGGGACTTTGAAGCGGTGAAACGTCAAAGCCAGGACGCATGGAACAAAGAACTTTCAAAAGTAAATGTCAAAACCCTCCGCCCGGACGACCTCGTCAACTTCTACACCGCCCTCTACCACACTTACCTCAGCCCCACCACTTACATGGACGTGGACGGCGGCTACCGCGGTCTCGACCAGCTGAACCATACCGCCGAAGGTTTTACCAATTACAGCACCTTTTCGCTGTGGGACACCTACCGCGCGCTGCACCCGCTGTTCAACATCCTGCAGCCGCGGCGCAATGCGGACATGGTGCGTTCCATGCTCGAACATTACAAACAGAGCGTGCATAAAATGCTGCCCGTATGGAGCCACCAGGCCAACGAAAACTGGTGCATGATCGGCTATCACAGCGTTTCAGTGATCGCGGACGCCATCATGAAAGGCAATATCACAGGCTACGACGCCATGCAGGCGCTGGAAGCCTGCGCCAACACCGCGCGCTACAAACCTTACGACGGGCTGGAGTGGTACATGCGGCTGGGGTATGTGCCGGAAGACAAAAACGGTTCTTCCGTATCCAAAACTTTGGAATATGCCTACGACGACTGGTGCATCGCGCAGGTGGCGAAAAAGCTCGGCCGTGACGATCTTTACAACGAGTTCATCCAGCGTTCGCGCAACTACCGCAACGTGTTCGACCCCTCCACCGGCTTTATGCGGCCGCGTCTCAGCAACGGGCAGTTCCGCAAGGAGTTCGACGTGCTCAGCACGCACGGCCAGGGTTACATCGAAGGCAACGCCTGGAACTACAGCCTCTACGTGCCGCAATATCCCGCGGACATGATCGCCATGATGGGCGGCAAAAAACAGTTCACCGGCCACCTCGATTCCCTCTTCACCATGCATCTGCCCGACGCGTTCTTCGCCGAAACGGAAGACATCACCCGCGAAGGCATCATCGGCAACTATGTGCACGGCAACGAGCCCGCGCATCACGCCGCCTACCTTTACAACTGGACGGACGCGCCCTGGAAAACGCAGGAACGCGTGCGCATGATACTCCCGAAAATGTACAAACCCACGTCCGACGGGCTGGGCGGCAACGACGACTGCGGGCAGATGAGCGCCTGGTACCTGTTCAGCTCGCTCGGTTTTTACCCCGTATGTCCCGGCTCCACGGAATACGCGCTGGGCAGCCCCGCTATAATATCGGCCACCATACAGCTGGAGAACGGAAAGACCTTTTCCGTGGAAACCGTCGGCCAGAGCGAAGAGAACGTGTACGTTAAAAAAGCGGTGTTGAACGGCAGGACGCTGCAAAAACCGTTCATCGATCACAACGATATCATGAACGGCGGAAAGCTCACCTTTTACATGAGCCGCAAACCAGCGAAGCGGTAAAAAAGAAACATCCCGAAGAATCGGGATGTAATGTCTACAGTGAACAATGAAATAGCAATTAGAGCTACTATTCCAGGATCTTGATTATTTTTTAGCTGTCGAATACGAATACGGGAACGCATCTTCGGTGGTTCCCCTGTTTTTTTGCGGGGCCGCTCCCATCACTACTTTCATCACGCCCCCGTTTTGAATTTCCTTGTGGCTGATCCAGTTTTTCGTATGTGCTTTCCCGTTAAGGGTGATGCTTTGCGTATAAATGTTGGTCTTGCTGTTGCCCGGCGCTTCTATCACAAAACGTTTGCCGTCTTCCAGCGTCACCGTCGTTTTCGGGAACAGCGGGGCGCCCAGCACGTACTGGTCGGTGCCGGGGCACACGGGGTAAAAGCCCATGGCCGAGAACACGTACCAGGCGGAGGTTTGCCCGTTATCCTCGTCGCCGCAATAGCCGTCGGGCCCGGCGTGGTACAGCCTGTCCATCACCTGGCGCACCCAGTACTGGGCCTTCCAGGGCTGGCCTGCGTAATTGTAAAGATAGATCATATGCTGGATAGGCTGGTTGCCGTGCGCATACTGGCCCATATTGGCGATCTGCATTTCGCGGATCTCGTGGATCACGCCGCCGTAGTAGCTTTCGTCGTACACGGGCGCCATGGTGAACACGGAGTCCAGCATTTTGGCGAACTGTTCGCGGCCGCCCATCAGGTTTGCGAGGCCCTGCACGTCGTGGAACACCGACCAGGTGTAATGCCAGCTGTTCCCTTCGGTAAAGGCGTCGCCCCATTTGAAGGGGTTGAAGGGCGTCATGAATTTGCCGTCCTTGTTCTTGCCGCGCATCAGCTTTGTTTCGGGATCGAAAATGTTGCGGTAGTTCTGGCTGCGTTTCGCGAAGCGGTCTATTTCCGCCTGCGGGCGTTTGAGCGCGATGGCGAGCTTATAAATGGTGAAATCGTCGTAAGCATATTCGAGCGTGCGCGCGGCGTTCTCGTTCACCTTCACGTCGTAGGGCACGTAACCCAGCTCGTTGTAATACTTTACGCCTTTGCGGCCTACGGAGCTGAGCGGGCCTTCGTTCTCGCTGTTTTTCAGGATGCCTTCGTACAGCGTTTCGATATCGTAGCCTCGGATGCCTTTCAGGTACGAGTCCGCGATCAGCGAAGCGGAGTTGGAGCCGATCATGCAGTCGCGGTGGCCGGGGCTGGCCCATTCGGGCAGCCAGCCGCTTTCCTTGTAAGTATTCGCCAGCCCTTCCATGATGTGGCTGTTCAGCTCGGGGTACATCAGCGTAAAGAAGGGGAACACGGCGCGGAAGGTGTCCCAGAAGCCGTTGTCGGTAAACATATAACCGGGCAGCACCTTGCCGTTGTACGGGCTGTAGTGCACGATCTTATCGTTCGCATCGTATTCGTAGAACTTGCGGGGGAACAGCATCACGCGGTAGAGGCAGGAATAGAAAGTGCGCACCTGGTCTGCGGTGCCGCCTTCCACGAGTATCCTGCCCAGCTCTTTGTTCCAGCTTTGTTTGGCTTTTTGTTTGGTGGCGTCAAAGCTGTCGCCGCCTACTTCCCGCTGAAGGTTCAGGGCGGCCTGTTCGGGGCTGATGAAGGAAGACGCGACCTTGAGGTGCACCTTTTCGCCTTTGAAGGTTTTAAAGCCGACTACGGCGCCCACATGATCCGCCTTGTATTCAAGCGTATCCTTTGCAAGCTGCGCGCCGTTCCAGGCATGCGCCACGGTGAACGGCTTGTCGAAAGTGATGATGAAATAATTTTTGAAGTTCTCGGGAACGCCGCCGCTGTTGCGGGTGGTGTAACCGATGATCTTGTTTTCCTTCGGGATGATCTTGATGTAGGAGCCCCTGTCAAAGGCGTCCACCACTACAAAAGCGCTGTCCGTGGCCGGGAAGGTGAAGCGGAATTGCGCGGCCCTTTCGGTGGGGGCGATTTCCGTGGTCACGTCCGCATCGGCGAGATATACGCTGTAGTAGTACGGTTTGGCGGTTTCCGCTTTGTGGGAAAACCAGCTGGCGCGGGCATCCTGTGTGAATTTCAGCTTACCGGTAACGGGCATGATGGCGAACTGGCCGTAGTCGTTGATCCAGGGGGAAGGCTGATGCGTTTGTTTGAACCCGCGGATCTTGTCCGCGCTGTATTGGTAGGCCCAACCGTTGCCGATGGTATTGGTCTGCGGCATCCAGAAGTTCATGGCCCAGGGTACGGCCACTGCGGGATAGGTGTTACCGTTAGACAGGCTGACCTTTGAATCGGTGCCCATGAGCGGGTTCACCCATTCAACTGGGTCGGATACTTTTGAAACTGTCTGGGCATTGGACTGTAAGCCTGCGCATAGGGCAATGATGCACCATCCTAATTTTTTCATGTTTGCAAAATCGATTTTGTGAAAAAAGAGGGGCCGGCCCAGGAATGGGCCAGCCGTTAGATGCTACTCTTTATTGTTTGTATGATAAGCACTTGTTTGCAGGGTTGTTATTGTTCATAACCCTCATTCTGTGTCAGATTCTTGTTCAGCAATCTTTGCTTGTAAGGAATCGGGAACACGTTGTATTTGTCGCCGGAGGGGGTATGGTCCCACCAGCTTGCGGACGTAAATTTACCAAACCTGATCAAATCTGTACGTCTTTTCCCCTCAAAAATAAACTCGCGGCCCCGTTCTGCCAAGAATTCGTCCAAAGTTAATTCAGGAATTGTATAAGCCGCTGTAACCCAGTCAGTTGCGGAAAACGCTCTTTTTCGTACCTCGTTCACCAGGTTTACGGCCTCCAAAGTGGCTACTCCCCCGTTCTTCCGCATCAGCGCTTCGGCCTTGTTGTAATAGATCTCCGCGAGGCGGTACAGCACAAAATCGTTATTGCAATATTCGGCCGTGTTGGTCTGCT